>JAUWYD010000104.1 GCA_030616025.1 Chloroflexota bacterium | reverse complement strand
TGGCCAGATGGAAAACGGCCTCCGTATTATAGCCGCTACCAGGAAGTATGTCAATCCTTGGACGGACGCGTAGCCGCGCGATGAAGCTTGGCGCACTTCCGTGTCTTGGTCTGCCTAGTTGCGAAAGCCCCTTCTGCCGCGAAGGTCACTCTGCTAGATCTGTCTGCTGACTCACGATCAGCGCCTCTAGGGCCGAGGACTCAACCTCAACCTACGGACGAACAAGATGACCAGAAGCAGAGCAACACCGCCCAGCACTGCTTCCAAGGGCCCAAACCCTGTGGGGGCAAGCTCGCCTCCACCCTCAGGCGTGGCAGTGGGAGTGCCTTCCCCTGGCGAAGGCGTTTCATCCCCAACCGTTGGCGTACCACCCTCTACCACGCGCGTTGCCGTTGGCGCTTCCCCTCCAGCAGTTGGCGTGCCCACGGGAGTAGCAGGGCCAGTAGCCGTAGCTGACGGCTCGGGCGTGGATGTTGCCTCAGCCACTACCGTCGGCGAGGGCGTAGGCGCCAGAAATCTGGTGTACACGACCAAGGCAGCAATGGCCAGGAGGCCAACCATTAGCAGTCCCACCAGACCGATAGCCACGAACATGAAAACTCTGCTCTGCCCTCCATCGGAATTTCGCATCTTCTCCCTCCTTTCTAAGGGGATTGTTGGTGCTCTATCATTCCCGCCTGCGTGGACCTTGGGCTCACGTAAACTGGCTGATGGGCCTTGCTGCAGCCCACATTCGCCAGAGAGAGCTATATCAAATCAGCCAAATAGTTCCACATTCGCTTGCGCGACGAAAACCTCTTCGCCGCTTTCGAGCCTCACCTCGACACCCCTGCCGCTGGCCCCGGTCGGGAGTTGCTTGGCATGGAGCGGGCAATCTACAACCTCGCCTGTCTCGCCCAGATGGAGTCCACGCACGATTCGCACCTGTGAGCCCCTCTCCAAAACGAACTCGGGACGCGCTTCAGGTATGGCGCCCTCATCCGTACGAGGAACATAGATGATGATTTCCGGACGGACCGCTCCACCTCGCGCTGCTATTGTGCCCCGTATTGAAGCCTCTTGACCTTCATGAGCCTGAAGGAGGTCAAAGATCGGCCGAGAGATCGCGAACCTACCCATCCCCTCGGTCACGACGACTGGAAAAGGCATAGAATGCACCAGATCCTGAAGTCCTGTGTCCAGCCCACCCACGAGAATGCCCTGAATCTCCATCTGCTGCGCTCGATGCAAGGCTTCCTCGCTGACGGAGAACGCTCCTGCCAGCACGGTGCCGCGGCAGGTCACATCTATCGCTTTGGGATCTATGGCTTCGGCAGGATCGTCAACGACCAACTTCATGACACCAAAGCCCTCCTTGTCAGAGCCCCAGATACCCTGAACCAGAGCTCCCCTGATCTCAATAATGGCTCCAAGTCCCGACATCACGTTGATCACAGTACCCCTGTAGTGCGCAGCCAATTCAAGGGTACTGCTAGACGACTGGATGAGCACCCGCCCGTTGGATATGCCGGCCACAACTCCGCTCATCGGAGAGCGACAGGTGCGCCCAAAGAGGCGAACCGGCCCGCCGCCTGCGGCCAGGACATCGCCTCTCGCAACGCGGTCCCCGAAGCCCACGCGCAGATGGCGAGAGATATCTGTACTGTCAACGGCCAGAGCCTTGGCCACATTCAGCAGGTGTATTCCTGACGGCACTGAGGTTCGAGCGATGATGTCGGAAGGCTGCACCCGTTGGCCAGTAGTGACAAGCACTTCCCCCCGAAACGGCAGCAGGCGCTCTCGTCTGATCAACATGTTGGGCACTACGCGGGTGACAAAGGGATGATAGGTCATCTCATGGTCCTCGAAAGACCTAGCTCCCACGACCATTCCCGGATCTTCGCCCTGCGCTCCCCTTCATCGCCCGGCAGAACAAGAGGGCGACCCCGCGCATCAACGATGATACCGACCACTCCCCCCTCTACCTCCGTCGTGGCGCGCCTGCCTTTCCTCCCCAAACCGACATCGAATTGGGAGCTGGGCCTCAACTCGACAACAGCTTTTCTCCCCGGCATCAGGGGTAACACCTCTAGGGCGCCGTAGGGGACTTCTACTTTGATGGTCTGGCCGTCATCATATTCCACTTTCATCTGTAGCGCTACACTCCCCTCTCTGCCGGTACCCGCCAGGGCAATAACGGTACCCAGCCGGAGAAACCCGCCCCGACTTACCACCTGGGCGGCGGCCAGAGAGTTCACCGAAGCTAGAGCACCAACCTGGGGCAGAAGTGAGACCTTGTCTACGGCTAGGGTACAGACACCTGCGGGCTGTACACCGTCCAACAGCGTCAAGACCGTCTGGGCGGGCTGCGGCGCCTGAGACAGCACTGCGCCCCTGCCCACAATGAGGTCAACCGGGGGCAGGAGCTCTGGGTGGAGCGAAGACCCGCCGTCGAGCCACCGGCTCCGCGCCCGTTCCAATGTCAGTGAGATTGCCTCTCGGGCCGCCGCCTGCTCAAGAGCTAGGTCCTCGGTGGTCTCAGGGATCGTCATTGGCCTGAGTGCTTTATTCAGAATTCGGCTATGAGCCTCCTCGGCATCCATTTCAAACGGCAGCCACCGCAGAAGGCTGTCCATGCCCACCTGCTCCAAGATGCTACCTAAGCCATATCCCACACCTAGCTCTGCGTTCACTGTCGACCCGTACCGTCCATCTATCACACCGGCCAATTGCGTGGTGGCCCCACCCACATCCACGCCCAGGACATCTAGCTCAGACAGGCGAGCAAGATATCTCAGCACCACTCCGAAACCCTCAGCGGTGGGCAGGACCGGCGTCGATACCCAAGCTTTGAGTTCTCCAAAGCCTGGCACACGGTCCATCTTATGCTCCCTATAGAGCATATCAATTGCTTCCTCTGCACCTCCCAGATCCTCGGTCTCCAAAGTCGGAAGAACATTGTCCACCACGTGCAGGTTAGAGCACTCACCCAGCACTTGCGCTACTTGCGGGCGGGCCTCCCTGTTGCCTGCGAATATGACATGTGTCCTCCCTGCTTCACCTCCAGCGACAAGAGCGGTGGCGACATCCTGCGCCGCCTCCAGGACAGGCGCTATCGCACCCCCGTCTATGCCTCCGCCGAGCAAGATGGCATCGTGACGATTCTGGAGCACGTTCCCCAGCATCGCTTGCATACTGCTCCCTGTTCCGCGCTCGGCAGTCATATCGTCTCGAGCAACCACGTCTTGGATGACAGCGTATGAGTTGTCAGTGGCCTTGAGCAGGCTCTCCACACTCAGGCTCCGAATCAGTCCTACTACCGCCAGTCTCAGGGGGACGGCTGCATTCAGGGTGGCCACAAATCCATCGACCCCGCTTCCATTGTCCCGCTCAGGGACGATCAGTTGTTCCTGGTGGCCCAGCAGCGCTCGGCCGGTCAACCTCTCGATCTCCCGGATCGCCTCGCGCACGCCCATAGAGAGTCTGGACCATGGCACCTCGACAGTGGTCGCTGTTTCCGCCCCTGCAACAAAGTGGAATCCATTGCCCACCAAGTCAATCAGGGCCACGCGCGTCGTGGTGCTACCACAGTCGGCCACCAACATGGATTCCAGCTCGTGTTCCCGCTCCATTTAGGACACACCCCTCACATCGATAAGCCACCCGCGCTGCCGGGTCAAGAGGTCAACCTCCTAACCCACGAGGCCCAACCAATCGCCTAGCAAGAAATATGCGCGCTCGATCAGCAATGACACATACCCCATTATCCTGTTGCCGAAGATGGCGCCAAAGGTTATCAACATCACCCACTTGCCAATAGTAGCCCAGAACCTGATCAACGCATTTCGTGCTCCCCTGCCCGAGCCCATCGTGAAATAGAAGTAGGCCAGAGTACCGATAGTGCCCACAGCGAGGCAGATATTGTCCACCGCTGCCTCCACACTGCCTGCTGTCGCTGGCCATATGGAAACCCAAGAAGCCTGAATCTGAGGCAGGAAGGAGCCTAGCAGCGCCCCGCCTATGGCCAACGCCGCGCCAACTCCAAATAGGAAGGCCAGGGACGAATTGCCCAACCAGGCGATGGTCGTCCTGGCTTTGGTCAATAACAGCAACCCCAGGAACAGAGGAATGACGTAGGGCCAGCCAACGCCCGCATCCTGTGCCAGGGGCTCAAGGAGGCGCGGCCGCAAGATGTTGTGGAGGATCACGACGGCTGCGTAACCTACGGAGGATCCCACAAACAGATGCTCCGCCAACCTGTACAGCGGGTTATCAGCAAGCAGATAGCTGTAGACTATCAAGGTCAAGATGGCCGCTATCCAAACTGTGAGGACCTCGCTCATTGCCGCTATTTCCCCCTCAACCTACCGCCGAGGTAGGCCAGGTTTCCCACAAGCACCAGCAGGACCATAGCGATATGCACCATAGATTGAGAATCCATGCTGGCGAGGGCCAGGCCCGGATGTCCAGCACGCCGCTCGTATTCGGCTGCCCCCACCAATCCTGTCATCAAGCCAAGCAATTGATGTTGAGCCTGGTTGCGATAGTAGGGCCTGGCAAGCGGATCGGCCGTAGCGCTCACCCCAGCGACCATCGGCACCCCGTAGGGGGCTTGCACCTGCTCCACCCACAGACGAACGTACTCCGGCGCCCCTGCGAACTCCACAACCAAGGCCACGTCCTCGATGCGGTCAACGAAATCCGTCCCGCCAGGACCCCCAAAACCCTCCACGATGGAACGTGGGCCGGCCTCGACGCCGACCACGTATCCCAGGCTGAGATAGTCGTCCCCATACTCGTACCCGTGAGCTTCAGCCAGTTCGTCCACCACTTCTCGGGATAGGCGAGCGCCCTCGGGTGTCAGGCTCACGTTGATCAATCGTACCTGACGCCGCATAAGATGACCAACGACAGCCTTTGCCTGCGGGATCATCTCCCCTGCCACACCGGGGTCGTAGTCGTGAGAGACCAATACGACGGAATCTGCGGGCAGATCTTCGATCGCGTCATACATTGCCATGGTGGAAGCGGTCACTGGCATGTTGGCCTCTGCCCAATTGCTCCCCAGCAAGATGGGCACAACAACAGCTGTGGCCACGATCAGGTAGATGATCCAGCGCATAGTAGAGGCCACCAGCGTCTCGAGGCTTCGCGGTCGAACGACCTCGGCGCTCGGTCGCGCCGGCTCCCTCACCACCTTGTCGAAGACTTCAGCGTGCTCGTACGCAT
>JAUWYD010000283.1 GCA_030616025.1 Chloroflexota bacterium | reverse complement strand
GAATAGACGGCATATAGGATCTGATCCTCCGAGCCGAAGAAGATTGTCTCATTCCAGACGCAGGGCGACGACACGATCCCGCCCTCGGTGGCGTATCTCCAGTGCTCCTTTCCTGTCTCGGCGTCCAGAGCGTATAGGTTGCAGTCATAGGAGCCGAAGTACACCGCGTTCTCGAATATGACAGGCATGCCTCGTATCTCATCTTCGCACTCGAAGGACCAGATGGGTGACACCTCCTCATGGGAAGCCAGGGGGGAGGACGCTAGAGCGCCCGGGCGCCGGTCGGAAGGTTCCAATAGCCTCATCAGGTCTAGCTTCATCTCATCCGCCGAGGCATAACGGTCATCGATTTCATATGCAAGAGCCTTGGATACTGTGGCTTCCAACTGAGGCGTCACCGTGGGGTTGAAGTCGCTGATGGGGTGATCGTCGAAAGTGAAGGGAGGTTCCTTGCGCGGATCTCGGCGGGTCAAGAGGTGATGCAGGGTGGCTCCCAGGGCGTAGATGTCACCCCTGGGGTCGGCTATGCCTCTGTACTGCTCCGGAGGAGAGTAGCCCTCCGTGCCAATCATTGTGCCGCGTTTTCCTGCTTGGAACACCTTTGCGATGCCGAAATCTATGAGCACAACCCGCCCGTCGTCTCTCAGCATGATGTTTGACGGTTTCATATCACGGAAGACTATGGGGCTGGGTTGATGGCTATGCAGATACGAGAGCACATCGCAGATCTGAATGCCCCACTTCACAACTTTCTCCTGAGGTAGCGGGAAGTCTATCTCGGCCAGAATGGATTCGAGATCCGAGCCCTCGACGTATTCTATGATCAGGAACACTCGGCGGGCGTGATGGAAATAGTCGAAGACTTTGGGGATGGCCGGGTGATTGAGACTGGCCAGTATGTTGGCCTCCCGCTCGAAGGTCTCAAGGCTTATCCTGCTTGTGACGCTGTCCCGAAACGCGCTGATCATCTCCTTCATGGCCACCAGCTTCCTAGCATCGGGAAAGCGATTGTCACGGGCAAGATAGACGGCTCCCATACCTCCTTTGCTCAGGAACTTCAAGATCTCATACCTATCCTCCAGGGTGTCGCCAGGAGAAAGGAATTCTTCGTCCGATCTGACAGTCTCGGGCAAGGCGGAGAGTGCATCAGCCACTGAACCTTCTTCGGCTGCGGGTTGAGCCTCGAGACCCGCCTTCGCCGAGAGGCTCTCACCTTCGGTAGGTTCCGAAGGCTCTGCTACATGCTCTTCGGACTCTTCGCCAGGCGGCTCCGTGCCGCTGAGCCTGTGAAGCAAGCCTTTTCTTCCGTTCGAGGGTGACATCGTGAAGTGCTCCGTGGGCACGATAGAAGTCAATCTACCGCCTACATTATACCACCAGCGGTGGACAGAAGCAATAGGACTTTAGGCCGATTGCGTCATCTCTGGTATAACAGCGGGTTCAACATGCGAAACGCCCGGGTGGGGTTGGCTGATGCTTGGTCGGCCAGGCAAGTGCCTGACGCGCCGCGACAGAGGCATGCGCACGAAGAGTGAGCCCGTGGGCTGAGCAGCCACGAGGGCATGGGTAACGGCACTTGGTGATGGCAGTGCGCCATCCAAGTGTAGCCAGCGGACAGCACAACCGTCAATTCTGGCAGGCAACAGGCATCCAGTGCGCGCCTAGACAAAAGGCCCATCGAGGATGGGCCAACTACACATTGGACTGGCTGGGGGAGGAGGATTCGAACCCCCGCCTACTGATTCAGAGTCAGCTGTCCTACCACTAGACGATCCCCCAGCACTAATGGCACTCTATCATACCTTCTCGGGATCTGCAAGGGATGCAAGCGCCTGTTCAGCTTTCGAAATGCGACTCAGCACCCGCTCTTTGCCGAGAATGCTCAATGTGCCAAAAAGAGGCGGAGCTACTTTCTTGCCGGTGACAGCTACACGGATGACCCCAAAGAGCTGGCCTGCCTTCAGCTCAAGCTGCTTGGCCAGATCACGTAGTGTCCTCTCCAGGATCTCTTCGTCGAAGGTGGGAAGCCGATCCAGAACCTCGTGAACTCTCTTCAATGCGTCCAGCGAATCGGCAGCCTCCATTTTCTTGCCAAGGAGTAGCCGAGGGTCGTAGGCCATCTCGTCTTGGAAGAAGAAGTCCACCAGATCCACCGCATCCCCCAGCACTTTGATGCGCTCCTGAATCAAGGGCACAAGACGAAGCACAGTCTCTTTGTCTGTTTTCAGCCCAGCCTTCTCCAGGAAAGGTAGCAGACTTGTTGCCAAGTCTTCTGGTCGCAATGTGCGGACGTACACGCCGTTCATCCAATCCAGCTTGTCTCTGGAAAAGACTGCTGGCGCCGGACTAACTTTTTCCAACATGAAGCGTTCGATGATCTGGTTACGGGTCATGATCTCAGTCTTATCATCGTGCGCCCAGCCCAAGAGAGCCAGGAAGTTGAACATCGCTTCGGGAAGATACCCAGAGTCTCGGTAATCGCTCAGTGAGGCGGCACCGTGCCGTTTCGAGAGTTTAGTGCGATCCTCACCCAATATCATTGATACATGGGCAAATCGCGGCACCGGAGAGCCAAGGGCCTCGTAGATCCTAATCTGGCGGGGCGTGTTAGCCAGGTGTTCGTCTGCACGGATGATGTGGCTGATCTTCATTAGGATGTCGTCAACCACGACTGCGAAGTTGTATGTGGGAGTACCATCCGCTTTCATGATCACCAGGTCGTCCAACTGCTCATTGGCGAAGCGTACGCGGCCTCGAATCAGGTCATCCACTATTGTCTCTCCGTCCAGGGGCATGGCGAAGCGCACCGCCGGCTTCCTATTCTCAGCTTCAAAGGCTGCACGCTCGCGGCGAGA
>JAUWYD010000101.1 GCA_030616025.1 Chloroflexota bacterium | reverse complement strand
CTTCGAGCTGATCAAGGATGTTCAGCAAGCCACCGAGGCTTCGATCCTTCTCATCACTCACGACTTGGGGGTCGTGGCTGAGACCTGCGAGCGGGTGGTGGTCATGTATGCCGGACAGGTCATGGAGAGCGCGACGGTGGGACCCCTTTTCGCCAAGCCCATTCATCCGTACACGCAGCGGTTGCTCCACTCAGTGCTACGAGTTGACAAAACGGTCGAGATGCCCACGGCTGATGCGGGCCTCAGTGAAGAGGTGGCCTATTCCGTGGCTGGCTGCCGCTTTGCCCCCCGTTGCCCCCGTGTACTCTCGCAATGCTGGGAGGAAATGCCCCCGAGAGAGCTAGCCGGGGTCGATCATTGGGTGAAGTGTCACAACTACGAATAGGTACTTGCGGATGAACGCCAAGACAAAGGAACCATTGCTACAAGTTGATGAATTGCTCAAGACCTTTCGTGAGGGCGCGTTAGTTATCTGGGCAGTGAATGGCATATCCTTCGATGTCTACCCGGGCGAAGCCGTGGGCTTGGTAGGAGAAAGTGGTTGCGGAAAGACGACGGCGGCGCGCTGTATCCTACGCCTTACCGAACCAACTTCCGGCCATGTCTACTTCAACGGTGCTGATCTGACTAATCTATCCCGCGGCGAGATGCGCGCCCGGCGCCGGCATCTTCAAATGGTATTCCAAGATCCAGATACTACTCTCAACCCCAGGTTCACAATCAGGCGTACTCTGTCGGAGCCTCTTCAGCTTCACAAGTTGGTGGACGACGGCAGCCTGGAGGAACGACTGCTGCAAACCATGTCCCGGGTCAACCTCGATCCTGAGTTCTTGGGGCGCTACCCCCACCAATTGAGTGAGGGACAGAAGCAGCGGGTGGGTGTGGCCAGGGCGATCATCACAGAACCCAAGTTCGTGGCGCTTGATGAGCCGACGTCGTCCCTGGACATGTCCATTCGTATCCACATGATTGCTCTTCTGCAAAGGCTCCAGGAGGAACTGGGGATGACCTACATCTTCATCTCCCATGATCTGAGCGCCGTGCGGGCCTTGTGTAATCGGGTGATGGTGATGTACCTGGGAACGATCATTGAGTCAGGACCGACGGACGAGATCTTCGACCGCCCCTTGCATCAATACACCCGCGCGCTCCTCTCCGCGATCCCCATTCCTGACCCACAGGTAAGACGACAGCGCATCCTGTTGAAGGGCGAACCTCCGAGCCTCTTCGAGGTGCTTAAGGGTTGCGCCTTTCACGAGCGCTGCCCTGACGTCCAACCTGACTGCCGTGAAGTGAGACCGATCCTTCGTGATACAGGTAATGGACATCTAGTCGCGTGCGACAGATTTTGAAGGAGAGAGAATGCCGTGGCTAAGATCGTAATCGCCTCCGACAGCGACATAAACGATCTCGACCCCCAGAATTTCAAATCCGATTCCAGTTATGCCGCCGTCGAGAACCTGTATGACGGTCTCTTTGACCTGGAGGTTCAACCTGCCACCGATGGGGCGTGGAGGGCGAGTGCCGAGAACGTTGTCGGAGAGATCGTCGAGACCTATGAGATCTCCGAAGATGAGACGGTGCTCACCCTGCACGTGCGCCAGGGTGTGTGCTTCAGCGACGGCACGCCTTGCCTGGCCTCCTCCATCCAATTCACGTTGGAGCGAGCCCTCCTCGGGCCTGGCTACCTATCCCTGATCATGGACATGCTCGGTGTGACCACGCCAGAGCAGATCCGCCTCTTGGACGACCACACACTGGAGTTGCGTCTACCTCATCGCAATCCACTGCTGTGGTATCTGTTACCTCTGAACTCGTTCTCAGTGATGGACCCGGGTGCCACCAAGGCCCATGCGACTCCCGCTGATCCGTGGGCTGCCGACTGGTATCGCGAGCACGCCTTGGGCACCGGCCCCTACGCGTTGGGCCTGTGCGTGCCCGGAGAGGAGTATTCTTTTGAGCCCAATCCCGTCCACTGGCGGGCCCAGCTAGTTCACAACGATGGGGTGGTGCTAAAGGTCATCCCATCAGCCGATGAGCGACTAGCGGCTCTGCAGCGAGGCGAGGTCGATGTGGCTCTTGGCGTAGAGCCCGGACAGCTGGATCAATGTGCGGATGACTCCAACCTGCGAGTCCTGTCATTCCCTAGTACCTTCTGCAAGGTGATGAGTCTCAACACCACCTTCCCTCCCTTCGATGATGTGCGCGTGCGCCAGGCAGTGAGTTACGCCATCCCCTACGAGCAACTGCGCAGAAAGGCCATGGGTGACTACTGCCAACCGCTCCTCAGTCCCATCCCCGCGGGCATGCCCAGCCACGACGGGAGTGTGTGGAAGTACGATACGAACCCTGAACGGGCGCGACAACTGCTGGCCGATGCCGGCTACGCCGACGGTTTCGCCACACGCCTCATCACTCAGGAGTTGCGGCCCGACGAAGTTGTCGCGGCACGCGTAGTGCAAAGCGCCTTACGCCCACTGGGCGTGCAAGTGGAAATCGTGAAGGTCAGTGAGGCCGAGTACTTCGAACATCTGAAGGAGTTCCCCATGGCCGTCTTCCAGACCTTCTCGTGGGTGAACGATCCTATGTATCACCTGCTGGCAAATCTGAAGGGCGGCACAGGAAAGAACTTGGCCAACTACAGTAACCCTCGGGTGAATGAGTTGATCGAGCAAGGGCTGTACGAGGTCGATTCAGATCGTCGCACGGCGATGAGCAAAGAGGCGCAAGCGATCATCATGGAGGAAGCACCCTGGGCATTGCTGTACCAACCTCACTACACGGTGGTCACCTCGGTGAAGATAAGCGGGTACGCGGCGTATCCAGACATGCTTCCGCGCTACAGGTTCTTGAGCAAGAAGCCATCGCCCGACGTCTAGGCGCACAAAACGCGACAGTATTGGGATCGCCGAAGGAGGAAAAGTGGGAACCACGAAAGCACCCTTGGAACGTAAGGTCGCTCTGGTGACCGGAGCATCCCGCAACCTGGGACCGGTCATGGTGGACGAGTTGGCGTCCGCGGGAGCCGCCGTAGCCCTCAACTGTCTTCCTTCCGACGAGGAAGAAGCAGCACAGACGGTCGCGGAACTGGGTGAACGCGGAGGAGGGATAGAGGTGTTCCCCGCGGATATCTCTCAGGCAATTGAAGTGCGAGAGATGGGCGCGACGATCCTCGAGCGCTTCGGACACATAGATATCTTGGTGCATTGTGCTGGTCCGTGGTGCGATACCCCTTTCGTGGAGTTACCTGAGGCGGACTGGGATCGCATCATGGACACCAATGTGAAGGGTGCCTATCTGACAAGCCAAATCGCCGTACCGAGCATGCAGGAGCGCGGCTGGGGACGCATAGTGGTCATCTCCGCCGGCTCTGCCTTTATCCGCACACACTCCGTCTACGGTTTGGCCAAGGCTGGGATCATCCATTTCGTCGAATCCCTGGCTGTGCAGGTGGCCCCTGAGGTGACCGTCAACGCCATCTCCCCTGGGCAGATACAGGAGTCCACCGAGATCTTCGGCATAGATCCGACCTTCGTGGAGCGGGCCATCGACTACACGCCCTTGGGACGTCTGGTCACGCGCAAGGAGATCGCAGACATGAT
This sequence comes from Chloroflexota bacterium, assembly GCA_030616025.1. Taxonomy (GTDB): domain Bacteria; phylum Chloroflexota; class Anaerolineae; order UBA7937; family B3-Chlor; genus B3-Chlor. The sequence goes on along the minus strand of JAUWYD010000101.1, from coordinate 1,718 downwards.
CGTGTTGATTTGCAGCTCTCCAGCCATGCGCTCCATCACGGGCCAGACCTTTGTGATGGACGGAGGTTGGTCACTACACAAGTGGTAGGCCGCAGATGGGAGGAGTGCGACAGATAGATGTTGGCACGCGCGGGTGAAATACCTACCGACGAAGACCGAGGGGAGTAAGCCACCGTGGAAGCGTTGGATATCGACAAAGCATTGAACATCATGCCTACGCCGGTGACCCTGATCGGGTCTTCATGGCAGGGCACGGACAACGTGATGACAGCGGGATGGGCGATGTGCTGCTCGGTGAAGCCGCCCTTGGTTTCTGTGTACATTTACCACAAACAACTCACGAGGGAGTTGATCCGGCAATCACGGGAGTTTGTGGTAAATGTGTTGGCCAGCGACCAGGTGGAAGTCTCGGAGACGTGCGGCACAATCTCCGGACGAAAGGCTGATAAGTATGCCAAGGCGAAACTGCAGACGCGGCCAGCTGAGAAGGTCAATGCGCCGTTGATCGAGGGCTGTCTGGCCAATCTGGAGTGCAAGGTAGTGGCCGAGTACGAAGTCGGCGATCACACCCTTTTCGTAGGAGAGATAGTGGCTGCCCATGACGGCGGCAGGAGGGACCCGTTGGTGTACGTTGAGCAGAAATACGCAGATATTCTGCTGAAGCCAAAAGCCTAAACGGGGAGCTGAGCCATGGTTTCACATACCTTCAATATGAGTTGTGGACAATCCGACCTACATCCTGCATCTGTGGCCGCTCTCGGTCGACAGCTGGGGACGCCGATCTACTATCCACCGTACTGGGAGCTGGAACTGGAGACGATCGGTCTACTCAGACGGTTGATGCACACCCAGAACGATGTCCTGCTGATCACAGGCTCGGCCACCTACGGCGAGGAGGCAGCGCTCTTGAGCCTCGTCGAGCCGGGCCAGAAAGTGATCACGGTGAATTCGGGCGTGTACGGTCAGGTCCTTACGGACCTGGTGAATATCACGGGGGGAGTGCCCATCGAGATTAGGGTCGAGGAGGGAAGGGCTGTAACTCCAGATCAGATCAGAGACGTACTCTTGAAGGAACCAGACGCGGTCATGGTGGCCGCCGTACACTGTGATACGAGCGTAGGAACGATCAATCCCATCCCTGAAATCGGTGCCATGCTGGCGGAGTTTCCCAAGGTGCTCTTCATGGTAGACGCCGTCTCCGCTCTAGGGGCCACGGAGCTACGGGTGGACGAGTGGCGGATAGATGTGTGCTGCACGAGCCCTCAGAAGTGCGTGAACGGTCCACAAGGCGTGGCGATTGTGTCGGTCAGCGACAAGGCCTGGCACACTATCGAGGGGCGAAGCACTCCCATCAACTCTCTGTGCCTGGATCTCACGGTGTGGAAAGCCTACCATGACGGCGTGAGGGAAGCCCACGAGTCTGGGCGATGGTCGGACATCTCGTATGCAACCCAGAAGGCCATCCATGGACCTTCACCATCGTATGTCCTGGTGGCCGCCCTCAAGGCCGCGCTGCAGGCGATTCTCGACGAGGGGGAAGCCGAGGTGTTCACCAGGCACGCACTGGCAGCCAGGGCGGTGCGTGAAGCGATTCGCGCCATGGGGCTGAAAGTGAAGGCAAACGAGGCGGTGGCCGCCCCCATCTGCACCTGCATCGAGTTCCCCCAGGAGGTGGACTGGACCGAGTTGGCCAGCACTATGCTGGAGGACCATGGCAT
>JAUWYD010000299.1 GCA_030616025.1 Chloroflexota bacterium | reverse complement strand
GTCGGCTGGCTGTTCCGGATTCGTCTATGGTCTGAACGTGGCGGCCGGCCTGATCGAAGCGGGGCAGTACGACAACGCCGTGGTGATCGGCGCCGAGACCCTGTCCTCCATCATTGACTGGACCGACCGAGACACGTGCGTTCTCTTCGGCGATGGGGCCGGGGCGCTGGTTCTGCAGGCCAACGGAACCAAAGGCGGCGTGCTATCCACGGTGCTCCGAGCCGACGGATCGGGTGGAGACCTGCTCAAGCTGCCGGCCGGCGGAAGCTTTCAGCCCGCCTCCAACGAGACAGTGAGCCAGCGTCTGCACTATATCCACATGAACGGGCGCCAGGTGTTCCGCTTTGCCTCTCGCGTATTGCCAGAGGCCACCCGGCAGGTGGTGGAACTGGCCGGCCGTACGGTCGAGGATATCGCACTCTTTGTGCCCCATCAGGCTAACGGCCGCATCATCCAGAGTGCCCTCCAGGCGCTCGAGATCCCGCCCGATCGGGTGTTCAATAACCTGGCTCGCTACGGAAACACCTCGTCCGCGTCGGTGCCGATGGCTCTGGCCGAAGCGATTGACGAGGGCCGGGTGCGGAAGGGGGACTTGATCGTGTGCGTGGCATTTGGCGCCGGGCTCACCTGGGCAGCTACGGCCATCGAGTGGAGCCTGCCCTTGCCCGTGCCCGAGCCGCGTCGCCGGCGCATCTACTGGCGGTGGATGCTCTACCGCCTGGCGCGGATCCAGTCTTGGTGGCGGCGGCTCTGGCGCGAAGTTGATGCCCGGCTCCATCGACTGCGCGAAGGGGAGGATGATTAGCCCGACGTCGAGTCCAGTACCTCCGAGGGGTTGCCCCAACGCCGCTTCAGCGCGCCGATACCTTGCACAAGCCGTCCTTGTCAACGCTAGCTTCCACTCGCGTCTGGGCTTGCTCGCAAGCGGGATAGGTTGCTCGGAGGACTACTCCTCCCGACATCAACGCCGTCACCCAGCCACACGCCAGCGCTCACTCCTACCGATATGCAGACAACTGCTTACATCCCAACATTTGCGGCTGTTTCTGTCCTTGGGGACACCGAGGTGATCGTGCTGAAAGAGGCAGGCCAGGCAGTGGGCTGGAGAGTTGTTCTTGTTGGGGGTGCTGAAAGTTCCTAGAAGCCTCACGATTCCCACTATAAAGACACTGGCGCACTATCGAAGGAGGCTTCAGCCTCCAGTGTGCATGGCCCCGCGCCAAGAGGAGGTGAAGGATGGGTAAAGATCAAAGCGCAAGAGTAGTGGTCACTGGTATGGGAGCCCTGACACCCCTGGGGCTCAGTGTCGAGGAGACCTGGCAGGGGTTGGTGGACGGACGTTCGGGGATTGGGCCCATCACCGTCTTTGACCCTTCCGCCTATCCTGTGCGCATCATGGGAGAGGTAAAGGGGTTCGATCCCGCCAACTACATGGATGCCAAGGAAGCCAGGCGCATGGCCCGCTTCAGCCAGTTGGCTGTTGCCGCGGCGAAGCAGGCAGTGGAGGATGCTGGCCTGACAATAGACGAGAGCAACGCCGAGGACGTGGGTATTGTGCTTGGCACTGGCATAGGCGGAGGTCTCGTCGAGTCAGAAAAGACATACCGCATCTTGATGGACAAGGGGGTGCGACGAGTGCCTCCTCTGTTCGTGCCTTCAATGATTCCCAACGCGGCCGCCCATCACGTGGGTTGCGCTTTCGGCATCAAGGGATACACGTCCACCGTAGTCGCGGCCTGCGCCTCCGGAACTCAGGGCATCGGTGAAGGGGCCAGGGCTATTCGCGACGGCTCAGCCAAGGTGGTTGTGGCCGGGGGCACCGAGTCCACCGCGTGTGAACTCGCCCTGGCTGGGATTTGCGCCATGCGTGCCGTCTCGAAGCGCAATGATGAGCCAGAGAAGGCCTCACGCCCCTTTGATGCTGAGCGGGATGGCTTCGTGGCTTCAGATGGCTGCGGCATCCTGATCCTGGAGAGTCTGGATCATGCTCTGACCCGGGGAGCTCGGATATATGCCGAAGTGCTGGGGTACGGGGTTACTTCGGATGCATACCACGTCAGCGCCCCCGACCCTGAGGGAGCCGGCTCTGCCCTGGCGATGCGCCGGGCCATAGCCGATGCCGGCCTGGGGCCTGAGGACATCGAGTACATCAACGCGCACGCCACGGCGACGCCGATAGGGGATCCCGCCGAAGTGGTGGCCATCAAAAGGATCTTTGGCCCTCGCGCATACGAGATACCGGTCAACGCCACAAAGTCGATGACCGGTCACCTGATGGGCGCTTCCGGCGCAGTGGAGGCGATAGCGACGATCATGACCATCAGGGAAGGTGTGCTGCATCCCACCATCAACCAGGAGACACCGGATCCTGAATGCGATCTGGACTGCGTGCCCAACGTGGCCCGTAAGGCCAATGTCGATATCGCACTAAGCAATTCCTTTGGATTCGGAGGACAGAACGCCTCTCTCGTGCTGGGCCGATACGGGTAATCTCCAACTCCCTCCACTCTCCCCAAGCTGCCACCTCTCGCCAGATCATGTGCTGCCCCGATCTCCAGCGGCAGACATCATGTGGTGCAACGTGATAAGCGCGCTCCGTGGCCCTCCTGCATAACCATACCACTTGCCGACAGGCAGCCTGGTGACCAAGTGCGCATGGCCTCCATGCGGCAAGCAAGAGTCGCCGAGGAAGGTCTGCAGCG
>JAUWYD010000010.1 GCA_030616025.1 Chloroflexota bacterium | reverse complement strand
GAGCTAGTCCTTCGCCCTGGGGTGGCTCTTCATGTACACCTCCCTCAGGCGACTGGCCGTGACGTGGGTGTAGATCTCCGTGGTCGTGGGCTGGGCGTGGCCCAACAGCTCCTGGACCACTCGCAGACCGGCCCCACCTTCCAGCATGTGCGTGGCGAAGGTGTGTCGCAAGAGGTGGGGAGTCACCTTCTTCCAGAGGCCTGCCAGCTTGCTGTACTTGTTGAGGATCAGGCCTATGCTTCGCCGGGAGAGCCGTCCTCCAAAGCGGTTCAGGAACAGGGCGCCGGTGGTCTTCTCGCTTGCCAGTTTGCCCCTCCCATCATTGATGTAGGCCCTCAAGGCGCGGACGGCGGGGTCCCCCAGCAACACCACTCTCTCCTTGCCTCCCTTCCCCCAGACGAGCATCTGCCCTGCTTCCAGGTTCAGGTCGCCGAGGTTCAGGCTGACCAGTTCGCTCAACCTGATGCCGGCAGCGTAGAGCAGTTCCAGGATCGCCTTGTCCCGTTGACCGAGGGGCTTGGAGACATCGGGGGCGTTCAAGAGCGCCTCAACCTCTTCAGGCTTCAGGTACCTGGGCAGCCTCTTAGGCACCTTGGGAGAGGAGACGAGGTCAATGGGGTTGGAGTCCAGAAACCCTTCCTGAAGCAGATAGCGGCAGAACGAACGGAGTTCGGAGAGCTTGCGCGCCATGCTGGCTTCAACGTAGCCCTCCTTGCGCAGCCAGAGGATGTAGCGTCGCAGGACCTGGCGATCGACGTCATCCCAGGTATCTATGCCCTCGTCCTTGAGGAAATCGAGGAACTGCCTGATCTCATGGGAGTAGTTGCGAAGAGTATACGGGGAAGCGTCCTTCTCCACGTCCAGGTGCGTTATGTAAAGCCCTAGCTGCTCCTCCATGGTCATGGGGTGACCAGCGTCACTCGGCACGCGACCCTCCACTCCCTGGTAATGTCAGGTTCCCAGCGGTTCCTCCTGGATAGTTGTCTCGTCAAGCAAACGCTCCCCGCGGGCGCCGCACTGGACGCACTTGATCGAGTCCTTGCCCGCCTCTACCATCAGCCCACCACACTCAGGACAGGCATTCGGCACAGGCTTATCCCAGGAGGCGAATTCGCATTCCGGGTAGTTCGAGCAACCATAGAACACGCGGCCTTTCCTGGTCTTCTTCTCGACCAGGTCGCCTCCACATTCAGGGCAGGCAACGCCCACCTTCACCAGGAATGGCTTCGTATTCCGGCACTTGGGATAATTGCTGCAAGCGATGAACTTCCCATACCGCCCCATCTTGATGACCATGGGACTGCCACACTTGTCACAATCTATCCCCGCCGGCTCAGGCTCCAGCTTCACCTTCTCCATTTCCACCTTGGCCTTTTCCAACTGGCCCTCGAACCTGTCATAGAAGCGGCGCAGGATGGGCACCCACTCACGCTCGCCCGAGGCGATGAGGTCCAGATTCTCCTCCATGCGGGCCGTGAAGCCCACGTTGATGATCTCCCCGAAATGCCCCACCAGCAAATCGTTCACGATGAAACCCAATTCGGTCGGCTGAAAGCGCCTGTCTGTCAACTGCACGTAGCCCCGCCCCTGGATGGTGGAAAGGGTAGGCGCGTAGGTGCTGGGTCTGCCGATCCCATGCTCCTCCAGGGCCCGAACGAGTGTCGCCTCACTGTAACGTGGTGGCGGTTTGGTGAAATGCTGTTTGGGGACCAATTCCAGTAGATCGAGCATCTCACTCTGAGCCAAAGGTGGCAGGGGCGCAGTCTGCTTTTCCTTATCCTTGCGGACATCCGTGTATACGCGCAGGAATCCCGGAAACTTCACCACCGATCCAGAGGCGCGGAAGAGGTAGGGCATCTCGACCCACGGATTGCCAGCTTCGATGTCGACAGTAATAGTCTCCACCACCGCCGCGGCCATCTGGCTCGCCACAAAGCGTCTCCAGATGAGATCATAAAGCCGGAACTGCTCCGGACTTAGATACTGCTTCATCGCCTGGGGTTCGCGCCGTACCGATGTCGGGCGAATCGCCTCATGAGCTTCCTGTGCCCTCTTGGCGCGGGTCTTGTGCCGGGGAGGCTCCGCTGGCACGTACCTGCCACCGTAGGTATCAGCGATAAACTCCCTGGCCTCCGCCTGGGCTTGAGCGGAAACATTGACGGAATCCGTGCGCATATAGGTGATCAGACCTACACTGCCCTCGGGTCCGATGTCTATCCCCTCGTAGAGTTGCTGAGCGATACGCATTGTTCGCCGCGCCGAGAACCTCACACGACGAGAGGCATCCTGCTGCAAGGTGCTGGTGATGAAGGGAGTGGGCGGCTTCCTGCGCCTGTCCCGCTTGACCACATTGGCAACCAAATAGGTCGCCCCTTGCAGGTCATCAACTATCTCTTGCGCTTGCTCCTGGTTGCTGAGGTCAACCTTTTCGCCCCGGACCTTGTGCAGCTTGGCCCAGAAGCCTTCCCTGTCCTCCTGTCCGCGAGCTTCCTGTTTGGCAAGCTCGGCCTCGATGGACCAGTACTCCACGGGGACGAAGGCTTCTATCTCCCTCTCGCGCTCAACCACGAGACGCACAGCGACCGATTGCACCCGGCCCGCGGAGAGCCCTCCTCTCACGCTCTTCCAGAGTAGCGGACTGATCTGATAGCCCACCAACCTGTCAAGAATGCGGCGCGCCTGCTGGGCATTCACCAACTTCATGTCTATGTCCCGATGGTTGGCGAAGGCTTCTCTGATTGCACTCTCGGTGATCTCATGGAAGACCACTCTGTAGATGGGGCGATCTTCGATCTTCGCCGCCTCAGCCACGTGCCAGGCTATGGCCTCACCTTCTCTATCCGGGTCCGTGGCCAGGTAAACCTCGGCTGCCTTCTTGGCCATCTTCTCAAGGTGATTGACAGTCTTCCGCTTTTCCTTCAGGACACGGTAGGTGGGCATGAAATCATTCTCCACATCCACGCTCAACCGGGATTTCAGTAGATCCCGGACGTGTCCCACGGTGGCCTCGACCTTGTAGCCCTTGCCCAGGAACTTGCCCATGGTGCGCGCCTTCGCGGGCGACTCCACGATGACCAGTTTGCCATCGCCTGGCACCACCTTGGGCTTGGGCAACGACTGATGGTGCTCGGTCTTGCCCATGCGGAACATTCCACTTCCACAAACTGGGCAGGTCCCCCTGGTGCCCGGCCGCCCCTTCTTCGTATAGACAGGATGCGGGTTCGCCATCTCCCTCTTGGCTTTGCACCGCATACAGTATGCTTCCATATGTTTGGTTACCTCACAAGCAGTCTTGCCATCCCTCTTCGTCCAGGAGCTCCACCAACGCCTTCACTTCCTGTGCGCGGTCCCTGGGGCAGACGAGGATAGCATCCTCAGTTTCGACGACGATCAGATTCTCTACGCCTACGGTAGCCACCAAACGGTGAGGACTGTAGATTAGCGAGCTCCTGGTGTCCAGCCCTAGATGATGGCCCACGACGACGTTGCCATCTCCATCCGGCTGTAGCAACTCGACGAGGCTGGCCCAGCTTCCCACGTCACTCCAACCCATCTCCACCGGTATGACCACCACGTCTCCAGCCTTCTCCATTACGCCGAAATCTATGGTCTCCTTCTCGACGAGCGGCCACGTGCGCTCCAGTACAGCGAGTTCCTCCTCCGTCCCCAGAACCCGTTCCACCTCTGACAAGCAGGCATGGAGTCGCGGCAGGTGCTTCTCAATCTCGCCCAAGATGCGTGACGCCTTCCAAATGAACATGCCGCTGTTCCAGGAATAGCGTCCTCCTTCGACGAATCGCTTGGCCATCGCCTCTTCCGGCTTCTCGGTGAATTGCTCAACCCTGCAAACGGTGTGCTCACCCACAGCCATCAACCGGCTGCCGATCTCTATGTACCCATAGCCGGTATGGGGCTGATCAGGTTTGATCCCCAAAGTAACCAGGTGGCCCTGCTGAGCCACCTGTTCGGCCACTGACAGTACCTGGCGGAACTTCTCTGCCTCGGTGATATGATGATCGGCTGGAAGGCAGGCCATCACCGCGTCCGGATCCCTCTGTCTCAGGTGGAGGGCCGCCAACCCTATGGCGGGGGCGGAGCCTCGGCCCTCGGGTTCGCCGATGATATTGGATTCCGGCACGGCGGGCAATTGCTCCTTCGTGCTCTCTACGTATTGCTCAGCTGTGATCACATAGACCGCATCTGCAGGGATCAGCGGTTCCAAGCGTGCAAAGGTCTCCTGAAGCATCGGCCTCCCCTGGCAAGTTATGTCCAGAAGCTGCTTGGGACACTTCCTGCGGCTAAGAGGCCAAAGACGCTTCCCGCTCCCACCCGCCAGGACAACAGCATACATTAGCCCCTCCACTCAGTCCACAACGTACTCTACCCCCCGTTCCCGCGCCACGACGTAGTTCATACCTCCCACTTGACGAACCATTCCCTTCAGCTCCATCATAGCCAAGGTGCTGGTCACAGCGGAGATAGGCAAGCTAGTCCGTTGCCCAATCTCATCCACGTGAATCGGTTCGGTCGAGATGCACTGGAGTATCTGAGCTTCCTTCTCGTCCTCAGGGACGGCCATCCTCACTTCCTGGTGCTGCTCAACCAAGGTAAGGTTCAACTCCTCAAGAATATCCTCCACGGACAGCACAAGCTTGGCAGCCCCCTCTTGAATGAGCCGATTGGTCCCCTGGCTCTTGGGGCTATTGGCGTTCCCCGGTACGGCAAATGCCTCTCTCCCCTGCTCCAGAGCGTAGTCCGCGCTAATGAGGGCTCCGCTGCGCTTTCCCGCCTCTATCACCAGCGTACCCAGTGACAAGCCGCTTATGATACGGTTACGTGGCGGGAAGTTGCCTCCCTCGGGCTGAGTGCCCAGTGGGTATTCGGTGATGATGGCCCCTCTATCGACGATTTTCCTGGCTAGATCCCCATGCTCGGGTGGGTAGATAATGTCTATTCCACAACCCAGTACCGCAATGGTGCGCCCACCTGCCCTGAGGGCAGCTCGATGAGCAAGGGAATCAATCCCCCTGGCCAGGCCACTCACCACGGTGATTCCACTCCTGGCCAAATCACTGGCCATCTCCTCCACCACCTGCCTACCGTATCTCGTTGACGAGCGCGTGCCCACCACAGCCACGGCCCACTCGTCTTGCGGAAGAATCTCCCCTTTGACATAGAGCAGTGGCGGAGCACTGTGGACGTGTCGCAGGCGAGGAGGATAGTCTGCATCCTGCCAGCTGATCGTCCGTGCTCCTTCCCGTTGGAGCTTCTCCAACTCCTCATCAAGCGAAATCGTCTGCCTCGTGGCGATGAGTGCGTCTATCGAGCGTCTATCCAGCCCTGCTGCCTTCAAGTCCGCGTCGGAGGCACGCCAGGCTTTCTCCAGGTCACCAAAATGGTCCAGCAGCAGCTTGAAGCGCGCTGGTCCTATGCCGGAGACGATATTGAACCCGATCCAATACCTAACCTTCGTCAAGGCTACTCCTTCCGGTCCCTTGCACAGCCAGTAAACATGGAAGACTCACCCCTTCAGCGCAGCCCTTCCAATAGACGGACCTCCATTCGGCCTTCCTTTATGTCAACCTTCTTGACCACGTCGGAGAGGGCAGGTATCAGCACCTCCTTGTCGCCATCTTTCACAATGTACACATCGTTGCTGCCGGTGAACAGTATCTCGTCCACATGTCCCAACAACTCGCCCTCCGTCGTCCACACTTGCAGCCCCACGACTTCATGAACGTAGTACTCATCCTCACCAAGCGGCATGGCTTCCTCAACTGGCACATAGATCGGCTTCCCTCGGAGCATGCCCGCCTGGTCACGATCCTCGCAACCGTCCAGCTTGAGGATGATCTTGCTCCCAGCCGCCCTGTGTCCCTCAAGCGTCGCAGGACTAAGCTCCTCACCCAAATAGACCGTCTTCAACAGGCTGAAGCGGTCCGGAAAATCAGTAAGTATCTCGGCCTTGACCTCGCCCTTGAGTCCATGAGGGGTCAATATCCGTGCGATTACCAGATGAGAAGGCCGTTTGCGCTGTCGGGGAGAAGGACCCAAACTGTCCTCTCCTCTCATCTAGACTATCTCCAATATGGCGCGCTTGCCCTCCTTGGCCGCAGCCACCCTGAGCAGCGAACGCATGGCGTTGGCCACCCGTCCTCTCTTGCCTATGACGCGACCCATGTCCTCCCGTGCGACTCGCAGTTCAAAAATGACCGAACGCGTGGCGTTCACCTCGGTCACCTCGACCTCATCGGGGTTATCCACCAACCGCTGGGCCATGTACTCCACCAACTCTTTCATGGAAATCGCCCTCCTTCCATGAGCACAATCTCGAATGTGATAACAGCCACGAGGGCAAAGCGAGGATAGCGGCGCACTCCCCTTTCACGGGTCAAGAGGAGAGCCGATTGCGCTTCCAGCCGAGTACTGCCCCCGAGGCTCCAATTCCCATCACTTAAGGAAGCCTCTGGCCCTCAAGCTCTCCTCTATCTGCTCCAAGGACTTCTCCCCGAGGCCAGGTATGGCCAGCGTAGCTTCTCTGCCCTCCTCCATCTTCTTGAGCATGTCCTGCACCGTCTCGATCCCGGCTTCGCTGAGGACTCTGACCGCACGGGTTGGAAGTTCAAGGTCTTGGATGGAGACCTCCGGCGGAGCTTCACGTTCCTCCTCGGGCGCAACAGGCTCCTCGACCTCTGCTGGTGGGGGTGCCACAACGGCCTCTTCCGGCGCAGGTGGTCGCTCAACCTCCTCCGCCAGAATGTCGGCCAGCAACTCACCCGCCTTGACCCTCTCCAGCTTCTGATAAGTTCCCAGCTTCTGCAACATGCGCAGGACGGGGTCCGTAGGCTGAGCCCCCCGCTGCAACCAGTAGATTGCTCGATCCTCCTGTATGGTATAAGCGGGGGGATCGATACGAGGGTTGTAGTGGCCGATGATCTCGATAAAGCGCCCGTCTCGGGGTGCGCGGGCGTCGGCCACTACCACTCTGTAGTGAGGTTGTTTCTTCGCCCCAACCCGGCGTAGTCTGATCTTGATCATTTGTGTCTCTGCTCTCCTCTCAGTCCTAACGACATCTGGTCATAGGTAGCAAGGCCGCATCACCTGAACATGGACAGGACGTCTGGGATGCGTCCCTTGCTCATCTGCTTCATCATCTTCTGGATCTGGCGAAACTGGCTCAGAAGCTGGTTCAGCTCCTGAACTGTCGTTCCGCTGCCTCGAGCGATCCGCCGCTTACGGCTGCCACCGATAAGGCGGGAATTCTGGCGCTCAGCACGCGTCATGGAATTGATCATGGCTTCGACCTTGACCAACTGATGGTCGGTGATCTCCTCAGGGATCTGAGCGGCAAGACTGGACAAGCCGGGTATCATGTCCAGCACCTGGCTCATAGGTCCCATTTTCTTCACCTGCTGCAACTGATCAACGAAGTCCTCCAGGGTGAAGGTGGCGGTGCGGAGCTTCTCCTCCATCTTCAGGGCGTCTTCGTGATCGAAGACTTCCTGTGCCCTTTCGATGAGAGTCAGAACGTCCCCCATCCCCAGGATACGAGAAGCCAAACGATCGGGGTGAAAGTCCTCCAAATCACCGGTCTTCTCGCCCACACCAAGGAACTTGATGGGCACCCCGGTGACGGAGCGCATGGAAAGCGCTGCGCCGCCCCTAGCATCGCCGTCCATCTTGCTGAGAATAAGCCCGGTGAGCTCCACGCGCCCGTGAAACTCTTGAGCCACCCTCACAGCATCCTGCCCCGTCATAGCATCGGCCACGAGCAAGATCTCAGCGGGCGATACCCTGCTCCTTATCTGCTCCAGTTCAGCCATCAGCTGGTCATCCACATGCAGACGCCCCTGAGTGTCCATGATGACCACGCTGTAGGCGGCCTCCTTCGCTTTCCGGAGGGCGTTGAAGCATATCTCAGGCGGGGGCACGGACGTACCCTCGCTGTGGACAGCGAGGTCCATCTGCTTGCCGAGGATCTCCAACTGCTCAACGGCAGCCGGCCGTCGGACATCGGCCGCTACCAGGAGTGGCCTTTGACCCTGTTTGCGCAAGTGTTGCGCCAGCTTGGCTGCCGTGGTCGTCTTGCCCGAGCCCTGCAAACCAACCAACATCACCGCGTGCGGAGGCTGGCCCGACAGATCCATCTTGCTTGGCTTGCCGAGGAGGGCGATCATTTCTTCATTGACGATCTTGACCACCTGCTGAGCAGGGGTCAGACTGCGCATCACCTCAGCTCCCAAGGCCCTCTCGCGCACCCTCGATACGAAATCCTTAACGACCTTGTAGTTGACATCGGCTTCCAGCAGGGCAATCCTAACCTCACGCAGACCTTCATCCACGTCATCCTCAGTCAGCCGTCCCTTGCGGGCAAGCTTGTCGAATGTCCCCTGCAGCTTCTCCGTCAGCGCCTCAAACATACATTGTCACCGTCAGACCATTATGCAAAGGCAGGCTCGCAAGCCCGCCGGTCACGATCACATGTTTCTATTGTATGGTACTTCCTGCGTTTCGTCAAGCAACTGCCATGGAACAAGCACCCGAAGGTCTGCGGTTTGCGCTCAACTTGTGGTAGAATCAAGGCGGCGCGGCATCCAAGATGAAGCTGTTGGACGAGGTACGAGAGACTATCCGAAAGCACAGCATGTTCGGAGACGGGGACATCACAGTTGTGGGTGTGTCCGGCGGACCCGACTCGCTGTGCCTGCTCCACGCTTTGAAGGCACTAAAGCGCGAACTGGGCATTGCCTTGCACATGGCCCACCTGGACCACGGGATCAGAGGGGATGAATCGCGGGCCGATGCCCACTATGTGGAAGCTCTCGCGCAGGAGTGGCAAGTTCCGGTCACTGTCGAATACGGCGATGTCCCAGCCTACGCAGCTCAGCACAAGCTTGCCATAGAGGAAGCGGCGCGTCGAGTGCGCTACCTCTTCCTGGGTCGCGTAGCCCATGAGCTCGGAGCGCCGTCCATCGCAGTGGGCCACAATGCCGACGACCAGGTGGAGACGATACTGATGCACTGGATGCGTGGTTCGGGACTTGGCGGACTGCGTGGGATCTTGCCGGTGCAAACTCTGGGCGCCCAACCCTGGTGGTCTGGTCCACCGCTCAAGCTGGTGAGGCCTCTCTTGGAGGTGCCCAGAAGCGAGATCGAGGCCTATTGCCAACGACACGGCCTGGAGCCCCGTTTTGATCGGTCCAACCTAGACCTGACCTACCATCGCAATCGCATCCGCCACCAATTGATCCCCCACCTGGAGAGCTTCAACCCCCGCATCCGGGATGCCCTGCGCCGCTCGGCTCGCGCGATCAGCGACGATTATGATTACCTGCGCCTTAAAGGACTACAAGCCTGGGACCAACTGGCTCAGGAAAGCGAAGGCGCGATCATCTTCCCGTTGCGACCCTGGCTGGAACTACATCCCAGTCTGCAGAGGCAACTTCTGCGAGAGACGATACATCGCCTCCGCAAGTCGCTGCGAGACATCAACTGGATCCATGTGGAACAGGCCAGGTTGGGCATTGAGGAGAAAGCCACAGGGGCCAGAATCACGTTGCCCCAGGGACTGTTCCTCTTCATGGGATACGAAGAGTTCGTCATCGGCGAAGAGATGCCACTGCCTGACCTACCTCTGATCATGGAGGGGGAGTTGGCCCTCAAGATGCCGGGCATCACTCTTCTGCCCGGGAGCGAGTGGCGGCTGACAGCGAAGACTATCGAAGCGGCGAAACTGCCTCGGCAGGTTCAGGACAATGAGGACCCCTGGCAAGCCTATTTGGATCTAGAGCGGACGTGTGAGAACTTGATCCTGCGAGGCCGCCGCACAGGAGATCGGTTCCAGCCTCAGGGCATGGGGGGCAAAGGAAAGACACTCAACGACTTCATGATTGATGCCAAAGTTCCACAATCGGTCCGTGACAACCTGCCCCTGGTGGTTTCGCCCAGCCATATCATCTGGGTCGCTGGCTACCGGATAGATGAGCGGGTGAAGATCACCAACGAGACCCGGCAGGTACTGCATTTGAGATTTGTCAAGGCTCGTCAGAATCAAAGGGGCTCTTCGTCGGTCAACTGACGCAGACGAACGGTCTGGATCGGGTACGGCAGGTTAATCCCTTCTCGAACCGCCACTTCCTTCACAGCCTGGACCGCCTTCGATGTGACTTCAGCCAAGCTCGATTTCGTCTGATCGATCCAGAAGTAAGCCTCCATCTCCACCGTGCTGCTTCCCAGGCTCTTACAGTAGATCGCAGGAACAGGCTCGTCCAAGACGTCGTCAATACCCCGTATGGCTTCCATGAAGACCGCTAGAGCTCTTGCAAGGTCTTCCTCATATCCCAGTCCAACTCCCAAGATAATCCGTCTGGTGGGGTACTTCGAGTAATTGATGATTGGACTCGTATATACGTCAGCGTTGGGGACGATGACCTGCTGACCATCCCACGCCTTGAGGGTCGTGGCCCGAATGTCCACGTCGGTTACCGTGCCTTGGTAGCCTGCTACTTCGATGGCATCGCCTATGTCGAACGGCTGTTGTACCAGAAGAAGTATGCCTGCTATGAAGTTCTTGGCGATATCTTGGAAGGCGAACCCGAGGGTAATACCCACCAGCCCCAGGCCTGCTACCAACCCAGTAACGTCGAAGTCCACCTGATCCAGGGCAACGATCGCCCCAACAATGATCACCGTCACTCCGGTGAGTCTGCTCAACAACCTGGTTATCTCCTCGTCCACATGCCGAGCCGCTCTCCTCACAGCACGTGCAGCCAGTCTCGCCAGGACAAGGGACGCCAAGAACACCACGATGGCAACGACAAGCCTGGGTGCAAAACCAACGGCTGCTATCAAGAGCTCCGACAGTTGCTGCAGGACTACCTCCACGGTGACTTCTCCTCCAGTCCCTTCAACTCCGTACTCCGGGGCCACAACAGACAATTGCGATTCTACCACAGCCGGTCGGGTGAATCAAAGCAGCACCCGCAACGGAGCCTGCGGGTGCGCCATGAGCAGCCTTCCCTTGACCACGCCCCAAGTCTGTGTCATAATCCCGTACAAGTGGGAGACCCCATCAGCCTCGGCAGACGGCAGGAGGACAGTTGCCAGCATAGGTGGCACCGGATCCTGGCGCACAGACGGGTTCTCGATGCCTTCGGATCTTACAACTCATGAACGGAGACTCCGGTGGAAAACGATGTGAGTGAAGTACTGATCACCGGCGAGGAAATAAGGGAAAAGACGGCAGAACTGGCTCGCCAGATCACTGCAGACTACAAGGACAAAGACCCACTCCTGATCTGTATCCTGAAGGGCGGCCTGATGTTCCTGGCCGATTTGACACGCCAGATACACCTGCCGTTGGAGATAGACTTCATGGCCGTTTCCAGCTACGGGGATGCCACCGAATCCAGTGGCGTTGTCCGTATCCTCATGGACCTGGAGAGAAACATCCAGGGGCGCCACGTGTTGATAGTCGAGGACGTCATAGACACAGGTCGCACGTTGAACTACATTATCCATAACTTGCGCACGCGTGGGCCGGCGAGCATCAAGATATGCACGCTGCTCAACAAGCCTGCGCGCAGAGTGCTGGATATCCCTCTTGACTATGTGGGCTTCGTGATACCTGACAGATTCGTCGTC
>JAUWYD010000132.1 GCA_030616025.1 Chloroflexota bacterium | reverse complement strand
GCCGTGTGCCCCCACGATGCCATCGAGCTCATTCCCAGACAGGAACATCCCGAGGCGGCAAACGTTTGGCTGAAGTCCCTGCCCAGATGAGTCTTGCAGCCGAAAGCTGATTGGCTCCCGCCTTTGAGTGCGTCGATTGCGTTTAGGCCTCTTTTGACCTCGGAGGTCTTGGCAACCTCCGAGGTCGGACTCAGCCCAACAAACCTCGGGCACGCCCTTCCCCAACGCTGCACTTGCCCTATCCCTCCACTCTGCTATGAGTCAAAGCAATTCACACTTCCTCAGATCGAGGTTGCTAATCGGAGGAGGAGATAGAAATCGTGGAGGAGGCGACGCGATGAGCGGGGAGCTGCGAAGAGTCCCTCCGCGTGAGGTGCGGCAGCACGAAGCCCTGGACTTTGCGACCTGGCTTGAGCGCAATCTGCATGTCTTGAATGATGTCTTGGACATCACTCTCTTCAGCGCAGCGCGTGAGCAGTTAGGCGCGGCGTCTTTCTTCGTCTAAGGTGGACTAGACGAAAAATGAATAGCAGAAGTTGAGGAGGTTGTCAAGGTAAGAAGGTGAATGGGATACATCCGAGAGAGGAAGGGAACCACGTAGAGTCCTCGGACTTTGTATGAGCGAAGGACGTTGTTTGTAGTTCCCCGCCCTCGATTGGAGGGGCTAGGGTAGGATGATTCAAGCGATTCTCCCTGTGGTCACCCCCGCCTTAGTCCTCCCCCTTGAGAGGGAGGAAGCTTTCCTGCAACGGCCTTTACCACTAGTTCCCGCATTCTAGTACCTAGCCGAGGAGAATCATACTTGACGAAAGTTCAGATCTGTCGTATACTTATCATAGTATTTGTCAGTTCATTTTTCCTCCGGGGCTGCGTCGACTGGTGCCACCATCCGGCTCACTACCGGTGGTGCAAAAGCGGATCGTTCTCTTGCTCCGAGGCGCTGTGCGACGCGTACGGGGGACCATCCTAGTTGTGACTGAGGAGAGCCCGCCCCGAACAAGTGTGCACATCGAGGTCTGTGGAAGGCTACCGGCAAGCCTGGGATAACCACCGCGGTTTGCTGGGTGCATTGCTCGACTACGCCTCCCACCGAGAGTGCGAGAGGGGACACGCGCGTGTCCCTGCTGTGTAACGACCGGGGGGAGGCCAGGAAAGCAAGAACATCCCTGCCCAGCACTGGGGGAATCTATGGAGGGTTAACCTCCGGCGATGCCCGCTGCAGCGTTGTTTCTTCCTAGGCGAACTTGGGTAGGCGCCCGAAGGATGGCACAGCCCCACCACCGCCGTCAAGATCTCGGGGATCAATAGGCTTGCGCGGTGAGTTGCCACTCATTTCGTTTGCCGGTCCAGTTGTCGAGCCCTCCCAGGGGTTAGCTCCTCACAGGCGAAGTTAGACACAAAGGCTGCTCGAGCACGGAAACCAAACTCATATACACTATCCAAAGGAGATAGAAACATGCAAGAAGTACTGCTCAATTTTGTCCAACTACTCTTAAGTTCCATCCCGACGGTGGTCGGAGCATTGGCTGTCCTGATTATCGGATGGCTGATTGCGCTGGTAGTGTCCGCAGTGGTGCGCCGGGCACTTCGTCGTACGACGGTGGACAAGCGACTCACCGGCTTGATTGCCGTGGAGGGGGCCGAAGCCATCGAGGTGGAGCGATGGGTCGGGAGGGGGGTGTTCTGGCTGATCATGATCTTCGTGCTGGTGGCCTTCTTCCAGGTGCTGGGCCTGACGATGATCACCGAACCGCTCAACCAGCTGCTGATCCAGGTGTTCCAGTATGCCCCACGCCTCATAGGCGGCGGGCTCTTACTCCTGTTTGCCTGGGCTTTGGCCAGCATACTCAGGTTCTTTGTCACTCGAGTGCTCAAGACCGCCAAGCTCGATGAGCGCCTCGGTACTCTGGCCGGCGTGGTGGAGGAGGAACGCGTTCCCCTGTCTAAGACGCTTGGTGATGCCGTGTACTGGCTGGTCTTCCTGCTCTTTCTGCCAGCCCTGCTGGGAGCTCTGGCCGTGGAAGGACTTCTCGAACCTGTCCAGGGGATGATTTCAAACATCCTCGAGTTCCTGCCCAACATCTTTGCAGCTGGCCTGATCCTGGCCATCGGCTGGTTTGTCGCTCGCATTGTGCAGCGGATTGTGACCAACCTGCTGGCCGCCATTGGCACTGATCGGCTGAGTGAAAGAGTGGAACTGGATCGGGTGCTGGGGAAGCAGCGTCTATCCGGGGTGCTGGGCTTGATCGTCTACTTCTTGATTCTGATTCCGGTGCTGATTGCCGCCTTGAACGCTCTGGGGCTGGACGCGATCACGGAGCCGGCCAGCAATATGCTGAACGTGATCCTGACGGCACTCCCGGGCATCTTTGCCGCCGGCCTGCTGGTGGCGATTGCCTACGTGGTGGGACGAGTGGTGTCCGGTTTGATCACCAATGTGCTGACGGGGATCGGCTTCAATGCCATCCTGGCCAGGCTGGGCGTGGGCAAGGAGCCCGCCGAAGGGGAGCGGACGCTCTCGGAGATCGTGGGATACCTGGTTCTGGTGGGCGTGATGCTCTTGGCCAGCATGGAGGCGGCCCATCTGCTAGGCTTCACCTTGTTGGCCGATTTGCTGGCTGAGTTCACCTTCTTTGCCGGTCAGGTCGTCTTGGGCCTGATCATCTTTGGCATCGGTCTCTATTTGGCGAATCTGGCTGCTGAGGTTGTGAAGGCGAGCGGTGCGGCGCAAGCTGGCCTGCTGGCCTTGGCTGCGCGCATCTCCATTCTGGTACTCGCTGGCGCCATAGCGTTGTCGCAGATGGGCCTGGCTGGTGAGATCATCAATCTGGCGTTTGGTGTGGTGCTGGGTGCCATCGGCGTTGCAGTGGCACTGGCTTTCGGCCTGGGTGGACGGGAGATCGCCGCCCGTGAATTGGAGGAATGGCTGAAGTCATTACGCTCTAGGGAATAGGCGGGGCATTAGTGGGTAGAACTTGAGGAGGCAAGGGGAGGCTGAAAAGCCTCCCCTTTTCAGTTCCTGGAGCAACCGCATAGACCTCGGAGGTCTTGGAAACCTCCGAGGTCTGACCAGCCCAACAAACGTCGGGCAGACCCTTCCGCAACCTTCCACTTGCCCTATCCCTCCACTTCTGCTATGAGTCAAAGCAATTCACACTTCCTCAGATCGAGGTTCCTAGTCGGAGGAGGAGATAGAAATCGTGGACGAGGCGACGCGATGATCGGGGAGCTGCGAAGAGTCCCTCCGCGTGAGGTGCTGCCGCACGAAGGCCTGGACTTTACGACCTGGCTTGAGCGCAATCTGCATGTCTTGAATGATGTCTTCGACATCACTCTCTTTAGCCCAGAGCGTGAGCAGTTAGGCGCGGCGTCTTTCTTCGTCTAAGGTGGATTAGACGAAAAAAGAATAACAGAAGTTGAGGAAACCTTCCTGCAACGGCCTTTACAACTAGTTCCCACATTCTAGTACCTAGCCGAGGAGAATCATACTTGACGAAATTCTAGCTCTGTGGTATACTTATTATAGTATTTGTTAGTCCATTTTTCCTCCGGGGCTTCGTTGCATACCTCCGCTGCCCCGCGTGTGCATCTTCTATCGCATTGCTGCGTTGACTGGTGTTACAAAGCGGATGGTTCTGTTGCTCCGAGGCGCTGTGCGACGCGTACGGGGGACCATCCTAGTTGTCACTGAGGAGAGCCGACCCCGAAGAAGTGTGCACATCAAGGTCTGTGGAAGGCTACCGGCAAGCCTGGGATAACCACCCGCGGTTTGCTGGGTGCATTGCTCGACTACGCCTCCCACCGAGCGTGCGAGAGGGGACACGCGCGCGTCCCTGCTGTGTAACGACCGGGGGGAGTCTGGTATGGGAAGAAAGAGAGGTGGCACATGGCACACACAGACGAAGCGCTCCCCATCCGCTACTATGGAACGGTTGTGTGCCTGGGGATGGGCAAGGGCATCTGGGCCATTGCGCGGCTGGACAAAGACCTGAGGGACGCCGGCAACCAGATCGTCTCTATCCTCTACGCCAACACCGAATCAGATCTCTTGTGGGAGGAGGCCATCAGGCTCGTCAGCGATGAAGTGATCGTCTCCGCCCCGGATAGCCTACCGGGAGATCTCGTCCACGTGGGCCACCTTTTCTCCGAGCGCCTGAGCCAAGGCGACGTCAACCTGGTCGTGGCTATTGGGCCGCTGGAAGAAGTCGAACGGCTGGGGCATATTGCCAAGGGACAAGGATGTGCCTTCGTCGCTCTGCCGGCGGGGCACTAGTGAGCAGAATTTGCGGTCTTGGCCCCAATAGGGAAACAGCCACCACAGCCAAAGAGGAGAAGGTATCAAACCCGTCGTCGCTGGGACATTGGGCGCCGGCGTCCACGTGGTGAGGCTAATGAACTTTCTGCGGCTGGCCGAGGTTGCCCGTTGGCGAACCATGTTTCTAGGCCCGGCTGTGCCATTTGAGTAGTTGCTGACAGTGGCACGCCAGGAGAAGGCTGACCTGGTAGGTGTGTCCTCCCATACCGGTTGACGCCCCAAACCGGCCAGGAGGTCCGCGAGGCAGGTGTGCGTTTCGCCTTTTGGGGGCACGCCGCCGGTTGCTGAACGAGCGCGAGCCTCTCCCCGGCCCACGCCAACATCGCCAGCGAGGTCGCGCCTCACTTGCGCGCTAGCCAGATCGTAGGGCTCAATCCCGGCCGCACCTGCGGAGCGATCGAGTTCGCCAAGATGCTGCGCGACCGGTCGTGCCAGGACCACGTTGCTATTGCCGAAGCGGAAACCTTCATCTATGC
>JAUWYD010000270.1 GCA_030616025.1 Chloroflexota bacterium | reverse complement strand
TCGCGACACCGGCCTTCACACCATCTGGCACACGGACCTTGCCAACGAGCGGCTCCCCCTCATCGGTCCACAAGGCTGTCTTGCGCTCCTTGGGCGGCCTGACTTCCAGATTCCCAGGCTTGCGGTCCGCAAACAGATGATACATGCCGCGTAATCTGTCCGTCGCAGCCATCTATCTTGCTCCCATCATGCGATCGCGTCCCACCTCATGCGTAGATGCCCTCTGAGCCGCTCTTCGGCTTCGGTGAGCGGATGCTCCTCTTCGGACATCCCTTGCATGAAGCTGAAAGAAGGATATCCTGCCTTGCGCTCCTCTTCCCATTCGAGGGCGAAAGCCCCGCTAACTATGTCATCCAGCGCATCGCGCATGTTCCTGTCGATCTCCTCCCGATTCAGGGCCATGCTACGAATCATCCCGCCGAACTGGCTGGTCAGCGAGTGAAGCCGGGCCTGCTTCATCAAGCCAAGTTCCGCCATGGCTTTGAATACGTAGGCCATCTCTCCTGACATATAGAGCTCCAGAAGGAGGGCTTCAGGGAGAAAACCCGCTTCCACACCCACGTGGTAAGCTGTGGTGATAGCGGCACCAAGTAGCGGCCCAAAAGCCTGCTCCATGAAGAGATCTAGGTGGGTCTCCTGCGCCGCACTCAGCTCCATCGCGCCTGCCCTGGTCGAACCTATGGCCTTTGCCACTGCCAGTGCCAGCGACCAGGCCTGCCCGGAAGCGTCCTGCTCGACGGAGACGAAGCTCACGAAGCCAGCCCCCTCGAGGAAGAGTTCTCGCACTCCCTGGCCCAGCATGCGAGGAGCCACCATGATCACATCCACGAAATCAGGCGGCTGGACGTGCCCATAAGTCAGGTTGTATCCCGAGGCGAAGACCAACGCCTTGCCCTCCAGCAGCTGCCCGGCGACATCCCTCTCATACACCAGAGGCGCTGTCTCGTCAGGTAGGAGGAGTAAGATAACGTCGGACCTCTGTGCAGCCTCCGCCAGCGCAAGCACTTCAAACCCGTCCTCCAGCGCCTGGTCTCGATATTCATCCTCGATATTCCCCACCACCACATTCCGAACGCCACTATCGCGCATGTTCAAAGCCTGAGCTCGTCCTTGACGACCGTAGCCAAGCACGGCGATGGTCCTGTCCTCCAGGAGGCCAACATCTGCGTCCTCGTCATGGTAGAACTTCACCATCTTACCCCTCCCCGATCTCCTGCCAAGCTTGACGGTATCCATTCAGAAAGGGTTGCAGGAGCGGAATGAACCTGCGCAGCTTCAAGGCGGGCAAGCCCTGCAAAAGTAACTTCCCGCTCAGGAAGGCCATCGCCACCGGCGTCCTTCCGAGAGCGATGTCGTGAAGCACGGCAGCCTCAAGCTTCACAGTGCCGTCGACCTCCCCTGGCGCCTGAAGGACAAAGCTCAAGTCTCCTGCATCGCCGATGACGAAATAGGCTTTGAGGTCATAATCCACGAAATGCCAGAGGAGCACCCTGAACACCTCACCCACGGCACTAATGGTATCAGGAGCAAGCTGAGTTCCTGTCAACTTGATCGCCCGGCTCAGCAATGGGTACAGTTCCTCCTTACTGGGCCTTCGTTCTCCAACCACTTCTCTTCCTTCTCAGCGATCAGCAGGGGTCAAATCCTATTCTACTGAAACCCCTCCCGTGGGTCAAATCCCAGCTGTGCGATGGAGCAAGATGGATGATCAAAGCCCCCATCCAGCCAGTCTGCAGATGGTGAGGACATCTCGAGGACGAGGGGGCATCAAGAGGCGCACTCATAGTAACCTTCCGTCACGCTCTTGGGCCGGATGGTGTGAAGCTTGAGCGAGTCAAATGTTGAGATCCTAAGACGCCCCACTAGGCTCCTTCAGGTCATTCAATCAGTTCGGTGCCGCAGATTGTTCAACGTGTCGTAACAGCGGTTCATTGTCTCGTCCCTTGCAGAGGGCAGATTCCATCGAACTCGACCCGTGCGGCATCGAGGATAGAACGCACCCCCTGGACGTCTGCCGACTCGCACCTGAGGCAGACGCCACAATCAGAACCAAGATGGCGGGGCACAGGGATGAGCTTGACTTTCAAGCCCGCCCCTTTGGACAGTTTCTCAGCTCGTAGGGCGCCGCTAGTTGACTGGAACAGAACGACGCTGTACTCTGGGTCCCCCACGACATCCTCCTACAAAGCAACCACGTTGCCAGCCCCTAGCAGAGTCTCCGAAATGGTGTACATGTTGGAGATCTCCCCGACCGCGATCTTCTCCTTCAAGCCGAAATAGCCAAGGCAAGTGCCACAGGCCAATATGACCACGCCTCTCTGCTCAAGAGCCTGCAAGTCCTCCACAACAGAGGACCCATCGACCGTCAGCTTGACGCCAGCGTTGATGAAGATTAGAGCCGCAGGCAATGGTTCCACCTCATTCAATGTATGCAGGATTGAGCGCATCAAGATGTGCCCGAGCTCGTCATCTCCTCGTCCCAAGCCATTGCTCGGGATTAGCACAACCGTGGGGCCACCAGGCCCGACTTCCGCAGAAGCCGGGGCGGTTTCCTCTTCGGGAACAGCATCGTCCTTGATCAGATGAAGATAGATACCGTCGTCCTTCTCCTCCACCTCGACCGAGTACCCCTGCTTGCTGGCCATACGCGATACGTTCATCTTGGCGGTGTCATTGTCCACAATGGTCGTCACCGCCTCGGTTTCGGCCATAGCCTTTCTTGTCAGAATGACCGGTTGTGGACACTCAAGCCCCCTGCAGTCTACGGTCTTCGTCATTCCAAACCCCCACTCCAACCGGAATTCCCCGTGTAGCTTCCCCAATCTACCTACGATTCGCCCATGGCTATCTCCCTCGCAGCCTTCAACGCTGCCTCTACCTCTTGCGCCGTGTTGAGATAGCTCAAACCAAAGCGCACTGCCCCCACAGGGAACGTGCCGATGGTTCGATGCGCCGCCGGGGCACAATGAAGCCCGACCCGGCTCATGATCTCGTACCGCTCG
>JAUWYD010000051.1 GCA_030616025.1 Chloroflexota bacterium | reverse complement strand
CACGCTTACTTGTTCAGCGGACCAAGGGGAACCGGAAAGACAACAACGGCTCGCATCCTGGCCAAGGCGGTGAATTGCTTGGGGGACAAGGTCGACAGACCCTGCAATGAGTGCCTGATGTGTGAGGCGATAGACGAGGGCGGAGCCATCGATCTCATCGAGATAGACGCCGCCTCTCATACCGGCGTAGATGACATAAGGGACCTCAGAGAGAAGATCAACTTCGCCCCGAGTGTGGCAAGACACAAGTTCTACATCATAGATGAGGTACACATGCTCTCCGGTTCGGCGTTCAACGCCCTGCTGAAGACCCTGGAGGAACCCCCATCCCACGCGATCCTGGTCCTGGCCACCACGGAACCGCACAAGATCCCTGCAACTGTTCTTTCTCGTTGCCAGCGCTTCCACTTCCGCCCCATTCCCCTCGAGGACATGATGGCCCGACTGCGGAACATCGCTGCTCACGAGGGATTGGAGGTGGAAGAGGGCGCTCTGGATCTTGTTGCCCGACAATCCACAGGGAGCATGCGTGACGCGGAAAGCCTCCTCGATCAGCTTTCCTCCTATGGTGGGGGGGAGATCACTCTGGCGCAAGTGCAGACCATGCTGGGCACAGTCTCCTCCCAGGCGGTAAAGGACTTGGTCGACCACCTGGCGTCTTGCGACGTGGCCGCCGGGCTGGGTCAGTTAGGCAAAGCCATCGCCGATGGAGCAGATCCCCGCCAACTCAGCAAAGAACTCCTGGAATACCTGCGGGGCCTCCTGTTGATCAAGACCACCACCCATGGTCCCTCCTACTTGACGGAGGAGCAACGGACTGAGATGGCCCATCAAGCGAAGTCTTTCACGCTGGACAGGTTGGTGTCCACGATCAAGCTTTTCAACCAAGCCACAACGGATGTCAGGGATGCATCACGACCTCAATTGCCCTTGGAACTGGCCTTCGTAGAAGCCACCTTTCCGCCAGAACTGGACATGGAATCTCCGGCCACGAGTCATTCAGCGCCTGGGAAGAAGCCCCCGGGGCGGACGAAGGAAGAGAAGACCATATCCGGCCAGGTCGAGCGTCGCCCAAGCCGAGTCTCCCAGGAGGCTGATGTAAAACCAGCGCCCGCAAGCGTGAAAGAGCATCCAGGTGCGGTTGCTTCGGAAGGCAAAGCGATGCCTCTCAAGAGACTGGAGGACCATTGGACTGAGATCCTGGCAGCGATAAAGACCAGCAACAGGCATGTGGAGGCTGTGATCAGGGACTGTCCGCCTACGTCGGTGGAAGGCGACGTGGTTACTCTCCGGGCGCGCTACCCCTTTCACAAAGAAAAACTCGAGGAGGATCGGTCCCGGAAGCTTGTCGAAGACGATATCAGTAAGATCATGGGACAGACCTACCGTGTCAAATGCATCCTGGCGCCCAGTGCGGGCAGGCAGGATCCACAGCGTGCCGACGAGATGCGGTCGATTGCTGAAGATCCCTTGGTCAAGGCAGGCCTGGAGCTGGGAGGCGAGATCGGTGGAATCCAATGAAACGGTGGTTGAACGGAAGGGGAGCAGGGAAGTAGATTGGATTGAGACAGTGGATTCTCGCAACGCGTGCTTCGCTGATTGACTGCGTCCAATACACGGCCTCAGAAGGAGTATCGAGAGTGGCAAGGAAAAAGAAAGCACAGCTCAAGTCTCAACGCGGAGCTCCTCTGAAGCAGATACAGGAACTGCAGGCCAAAGTGCTGGAGGCCCAGGAAGCTTTAGGTGGGCAGACCGTCACTATCTCCGTGGGTGGCGGCGCCGTCACGGTGGTGATGACAGGACACCACAAGCTGGAATCCATTGAGATCTCCCCTGAGGTGATCGACCCTGACGACGCGGAGATGTTGCAGGACCTGATTATCGCTGCCGTCAACGAGGCCTCGGAAAAGGCCGGAGAGTTGGCAGCACAGAGCCTAGCCGGCCTTACAGGCGGGCTAGGAATGCCTGGCCTATTGTAGGATGCGACCAGTCCCCAAGTCCGTAGAGCGCCTTATTGAGGAGCTAAACCGTTTGCCAGGGATCGGGCCAAAGACCGCCTCGCGCCTGACCTTTTACCTGCTGCGATCCTCCCGCGAGCAGGCCCAGGCCCTGGGGGATGCCGTCGGCCAACTTCATGACAAGGTCGTCACTTGTTCAGTGTGCTTCAACATCGCGGAAACGAGCCCCTGCCCTATCTGCGGTGACTCTCAGCGAGACCGCTCCCTCATCTGCGTGGTAGAGGAGCCTCTGGATGTCTTAGCAATCGAACGTACAAGAGCGTATGACGGTCTGTATCATGTCCTACACGGTGCCATTTCACCGCTGGAGGGTGTAGGGCCGGAAGACCTCAAGATAGCAGAGCTGTTGCAGCGTCTGCGCCGCCATCCAGCCGAGGAGATCATTCTGGCTACCAATCCGAATCTGGAGGGTGAATCCACAGCCATGTATATCTCTCGACAACTTGCGCCTTTGGGCGTGCGAGCGACGCGCCTAGCCCACGGCCTTCCCATGGGAGCTGACCTGGAATACGCTGATGAGGTGACTCTGACCCGGGCTTTGGAAGGCAGAAGGGAAATGTGACACCGGTCGTGACGGATCCGGACAGACGGAAGCCTACTCTGAACGAAACCTTGGTTGAAAGCGTGAGGGGAGGATAGTTTGGGAGAACTCGGCCAACTACTACGTGAGGCCCGCGAACGGAAGGGCCTGTCCACCGCACAGGTCGAAGAAGAGACCAGGATAAGGCAACCACAGATAGAGGCCCTGGAGGAAGAGAGCTACGAAAAGCTGCCAGCTGGAATATACCGCAAAGGTCTGCTCCGCAGCTACGCCCAGTACCTGGGCCTCGATCTCAACGAAGTCATGACCCTGTATGGCGGAGAGGAGAAGCAAGTTGGCCCCGCCACGCTTGTGGCTGAGGGGTTCGAACCGCCGAAAGGTATGACGATATCATCGTGGCTCTTCATTGACTTGTTCTTGGGAGTGCTGATAGTAGCATCCGTCGTAGTCGTAGGAATCCTAGCCTACAACCGCTGGTTCCCAGTCTCACCACCGTCCTCGGCGACCCCCACCCACCGTGTCAGCTTGGCTTCGCCAGTTCTGCAATTGACCCCTACGAACACTCCATCCCCAACGTCCACGGCCACTGTGATCCCGTCCGGCCGGCTGCAAGTGGATGTGGAGATCATCGCCCGAACGTGGCTGGAGGTCACGGTCGACGGTGAGCCAGCATTCCGGGGACTCATCGAGGCAGGCACCAATTGGTCATGGTTCGCGGAGGACAGCATCGCCATGCATGTGGGTAACGCCGGCGGTGTCTTGGTGACACTGAATGGGCAGGAACTGGGCCTCCTCGGCGAGCCCGACGAAGTCGCGGACATGGAATGGACTTGGGAGAGTCTCCATGCCACTCCCGAGCCCCTTTCCACCGGCTCTCCATTGCCAGCCTCTCCGTCTGGTACGCCTGTTATCACAACTACCGCTGTGCTCACTCCCAGCCCGGGCTCCTGAGGCCACTCATGCGTTTCCATCTGCTCTCGCTGGGCTGTCCCAAGAACACGGTCGAGTCCGAGGGCCTGACGGGATTATTGCACCGTGCCGGTTACGAGCCCACTGACCACCCCGAAGAAGCCGACATCCTCATCGTCAATACCTGCGGCTTCATCGACACCGCCAGGGCGGAGTCCGAGGCCGTCCTCCGGGAACTGGCTGAAACGAAAGGCCCCGATCAATACCTTATCGCTGCCGGTTGCATGGCCGAACGATATGGTCCGGAAATGGCTCGGCTGGTGCCTTCCCTCGACGGAATCATCGGCACCCGACGATGGAGAGAGATTGTTGCCCTTGTAGAGGGCCTGCTAGCAGATCGCAGACCGGGCGCACTCTATCAGCTGCCCCGACCCGTCCCCCGGCATCCCCCAGACCATCCTCTGGCCCGGCAGTGCGCCGGGGTGGCGACTGCTTATGTCAAGATCGCTGAAGGCTGCGACGCCCCCTGTGCCTTCTGCGCCATCCCGCAGATCAAAGGAGCTTTTCGGAGCAAGCCGAAGGAAGCTATTCTGACGGAGGTTCGGGAACTGGCCGCGCAAGGAATCAAGGAGATCATCCTCATCGCTCAGGACACCACAGCCTATGGTCGCGACTGGGAACAGAAACACGCCCTTGCCTCACTGATCAGTGACATCGTGGCGGCTGTGCCAGCGTTGCCTTGGCTACGGATAATGTACACCTATCCCCAGCACGTGAGCGCGCAGCTTATCGAAGTCATGGCGTCCAACGATCAAGTCTGTCACTACCTGGATCTGCCGCTACAGCACGCCCACCCTGAAGTGCTGCGTCGCATGAATCGCCCCCATGACATCGAGCATGTTCACTCGCTCATTGAGCGCCTGCGCAAGGCGATGCCCGACATCGCCCTGCGCACCTCGTTCATCGTCGGGTATCCAGGTGAGACCGAAGATGAGTTCCAAACGCTGCTGGAGTTCATGAACGAGATTGCCTTCGATCGGATAGGTGTCTTCACCTACTCACGGGAGCAGGGAACAAAGGCGGCCGAGTTGCGCGAGCAGCTCTCACAACCCATCAAGGAAGACAGATATCAGCGAGCCATGACTCTACAGCAGGGGATCTCATTGAGGAAAAACCAGGAGTTCATCGGTCGAGAGTTGCAGGTTCTGGTGGAAGGGGTAGGCAATGGCATCAGCGTGGGCCGCTCCTACAGAGACGCCCCGGAAGTGGACGGCATGGTGTTGATTCGCGGAGGATTGCCGACAAACGAATTCGCCTCCGTCCGAATCACGGAGGCGCTGGAGTACGACCTTGTAGGCCGCATCGAGTAGGCGACCCACACAGTTCCTACGTGCCCTCGTCGAACATGAGTGTACTCAGATGCCTCTCGCCGGTGTCCGTGAGGATGGCTGCGGTAAAGAGACCTTTGTTCTCGGGCCTGCTAGCCACCTACACAGTGGCGGAAGCTGCGGCCCTGGAGGAGATGCCAGTCACCCGTCGCCATTTCTGGGGCTCTTGGCGTCGATAGCCGCCTTGTGAGACTCTCAAGCGGTTCGGCGCACTCGCCGCCTCGCTGCCGTCTTATACATCATCGCCAGCAGGAAAGCGGAAGCTGAGGTGAGGACAATAGTCGCTCCGGAAGTGAGATCTAGTACGTAGGATAGCCACAAGCCCGTAGTGGTGAACAGAACGCCCAGGGCGACAGACGTCACCATCATTCTCTTGAGATTCGAGGTGAACTGTCCGCTGATGGCGGCCGGCATGGTCAGCAGCGCTATGACCAAGATCAACCCCACCACTCGCATCAGCATCACCACCGTCAAGGCGACCAGGCAGAACAAGAGTAAGTGTATCGCGTCCACCCGCACGTTCGCGGTGGAGGCATAAGTTTCGTCAAAGGAAATGGCCAGCAGTTCCTTGTAGAATGCCGCCACGAGAACGATGATCACAACGTTGAGCGCGACCATGATCACCACATCGGTCCACGGGACTGTAAGTATGCTGCCGAAAAGGTAGCTCATCAGATCAGCCGCGTAGCCTGGCGCCAGGTCAACAAAGATGACGCCGACCGCCATACCGATAGCCCACATCATGCCGATGATGGTGTCGGCACGCTCCCGGGTCTTGCGTCGCACAGCGCCCATCGCCAGCGCAGCTCCGACGCTGAACACGGTGGCGCCCAGGGTGGGATTGGCCTTCAGGAAGTGCGAGAGACCGATGCCGCCGTAGGCAGCATGGGCGATACTCCCACTGATGAAAACGAAACGATTGACAACGACGTAAGTTCCAATGATGCCACAGGCGACGCTAGCCAACAATCCAACTATCAAGGCCCGCTGCATGAACTCGAGTTGAAGCACGTCAATCATCTGCTGTCTCCCTCCTCGACAGAGTGGACGTCAAACACGCGATGCGGCATACCGTGGGCGATCAAATCAACCTGACAGCGATAAGCCGCTTCCAGCATCTCCGGTGTGAGTTCCTTGGAGGCATGGTAGACCAGACGGCGATTCAGACAGGCGATCGTCTTCACGTACGAAGAGACGACGCCGATGTCATGAGAGACCAGAACAATCGTCACCCGACGGTTCAACTCCTGAAGCAGTTCGTAGATACTACCCACCACGGAGCTATCTACACTGGCGGTGGGTTCGTCCAGCAACAGAATCTCCGGCTCGCTCGCCAGCGCTCGGGCAACGTAGACTCGCTGCCGCTCTCCTCCTGACAGCTGCCCAATTTGCCGATCTTTGAAGCCCAGCATACCAACCCGGCGCAATACCTCTGCTACTACGCGCTTGTCATCCTCAGTATAGCGATGGAGCAGTCCACGTCGGCCCAGTCTCCCCATCATCGTCACGTCCCAAACACTGATCGGAAAAGCATAGTCGAACTCAGTGTACTGTGGCACATAGCCAATGAAATGCCGACTCTCCTTCGGGCTACGGCCCAGGATGCGCACTCGCCCGCGGGCAGGCTGTACCAGACCCAGCATCACCTCGAGCAGCGTCGTCTTACCTCCGCCGTTCGGGCCGATGACGCCGATGAAGTCCTGCTCCTGAACTGAGAGGTTGATTTCCTCCAACACCGTCAATCCGTCAAACTGCACCCAGAGTTCTTCCAGGCAAATGACCTCGGGCCTTGCTGACGACACCTTTCCTCCTTTCTACAGGTAGTTGCGGCCGCTTGCTACTGCTCTCTCACCAGCACCTTGGAGAACGTATCAGCCACGCGCTGGAGATTGTCCAGCCAATCAGGAGCTAGCGGGCTGATCAGCAGAACCTCCCCACCTATCTCATCAGCGATGGTCTTTGCGCTCCTCGTGCTGAATTCGGGCTGCGCGAAGATCACTTTGATCTTGTGCTGCTTCGCTGCGCGGATCAAGTCAGCCATCTCCGCCGCGCTCGGATCGCCACCTTCGATCTGAGCTGGGATCATCTCCAGGTCGTAATCCCGCGCAAAGTAGGACCAGGCAGGATGGAAGACCATCAGTTTGCGGCTCTCAAGCCCAGCCAGCGTGTCCCTGATACTGGCATCCAATTCATCCATCTCAAAAAGAAGAGCGCCCAGGTTCGCCTGGTAGAAGCCCTCATTGTCGGGATCCATCTCGACCAGGCCATCACATATGGTCTGAGCCTGGATCTTTGCCAGTTGGGGCGACAACCAGATGTGCGGATCGGTGCCGCCCAGCCGCTCTATCCCCTCGGACTGGTCAACGATCACCATGTGCTCGTTCGCCGCCGCGATCCGATCCATCCAGGCTTCCTCGAAAGGCACTCCGACGCGGATGTA
>JAUWYD010000380.1 GCA_030616025.1 Chloroflexota bacterium | reverse complement strand
AACTGGGCCTGAAAAGTCTTGAGGCAGCTGGCGTGCTTTACTGTGAGCAGTATGAAGATGGTGTCTCCATGAGCCCTATCGTTTGGGTCCGTGAGACGGCAACCTTGGTTGAGGAAACAGCATGCGCCTCGGGTACAGTGTGTGTTGCACTGATGGAGTCGGCCAATGCCGGTCGAAGCGTCAACAATCTCAAGGTGTATCAACCAAGCGGCAGTTTCATAACAGCGTCGGTGGAGTTCGGCAAGGGTCAGTTCTTGAGAGCATTCATTGAAGGTCCGGTAGAGATCCTGGAGGAAGGCGAACTCAGTCCTACCGTTTTGGAAGGCGAACAGGCGCGGTATGTGCATGCGAGCTAGTTCCCCCTTGGCATTACCGTCGGAGGGAGAATCCTAGCGACACCTGCTGGGTGGTGGAATCTCGCCGCAGAGGATAGCTCTACGCCTCACCGCTGATTCTAGGGTGGCGCAATTCGTCACCAGGGGCGGCGGACTAGACTGCTACGGACTCAATCCACAAGCACATCGATTTTCCAAAGTGCTACGGACTTGGCAGATAGTAGGGTCCGCTGTGGGCTCAGACTTCCTAGATGTGGGCGATACGGGCAGCAACGCACTAGATACTGAGGTGAGCGGATTCGGATACTGCTGATGACTTAAGATCCGGTGCCTGTTTCTCGAAGTGCCGAATCGGCTTCACACAGACCGGGCGCAACTACAGCTCGGGGAACGCTACTGGGCCGACCTGTCGGTGCCCCTCTCGCGGCTGATCGCCACGTATCCGGACCTGCAGAAGCCCTTCAAGCGCTACCAGATATCCCCCGTCTGGCGCGGGGAGCGACCAGGCAAGGGTCGTTATCGCGAGTTCTATCAGTGTGACGTAGACATTGTGGGCACCTCAAGCATGTTGGCCGATGCGGAGATGCTCGACATCATCCACGAGGTTCTGAGCCGCCTCGGCTTCCAGCACTTCGTGACGAGGATCAACAACCGCAAGATTCTGACTGGCATCGGACAGTTCGCCGGCGTGCGTGAGGAGTTGCTGGGTGGACTGTACCGCTCCATCGACAAGCTGGCGAAGATCGGCCCTGAGGGGGTCAGGAAGGAGCTCAGCGCCAATGCAATACCTGATCCAACCATTGAGAAGCTCTTGGAACTGCTCCAGATGACGGGAGAGGATGAGGCCATCCTCGTCGAACTGAGAGAAAGGCTAGCCCACTATCCAATTGCCCTCGAAGGGATTGCTGAGCTGGAGGAGGTGCTGAACTACCTGCAGAATCTGCGGATCCCCAGGGAACGGTATGAGGTCGATTTCACAATGGTTCGGGGGCTCGGCTACTATACCGGCCCCATCTATGAGACTGTGGTGGAGGAACCCCGTATCGGCAGCATCGTGGGCGGGGGACGCTACGACGAACTGATAGGCTTGTTCAGCGATAGGAGCCTTCCTGCCACGGGGACGAGCTTCGGCATTGAGCGCATCATAGATGTCATGCAGGAGCTGGATATGTTCCCTCCAGAAGTAGGTAGGACCATCTCCCAGGTATTGGTGACGATCTTCGATGAGGCTCTGGTGGCTGCTTCCTTGCAGCTAAGTAGCGACTTGCGCGAGGCTGGGCTGAACACCGAACTCTATTTCGAGAATGATCCTCTTGGCGATCAGATACGCTACGCCCTCAAGAAAGGTATTCCCTATGTGGTCATCGTCGGGCCCGACGAACTCGCGGCAGGTGAGGTCACCATTCGCAACCTACCCCTGAAGGAACAGCTCACAGTCGAAAGGGAGGTGATGGCCGAATCCATCACGGCGTGGGAG
>JAUWYD010000367.1 GCA_030616025.1 Chloroflexota bacterium | reverse complement strand
AAGGGCGATGCTCCGCCAATCCCTTGAAACTCAATACCTTCGTCATGGCTGAGGTCAACGTGGTCTTGCCATGATCCACATGCCCTATCGTGCCCACATTCACATGAGGCTTGTCCCTTACAAACTTCTCCTTTGACATCTTGGTACCTCCCTATTCCAGTCAATGGAGCCCACGATGGGACTTGAACCCATGACCGCGTTCTTACCAAGAACGTGCTCTACCGGCTGAGCTACGTGGGCAACTAGCCATAGGTGGGCAGGGAAGGATTCGAACCTCCGAAGGCTGAGCCAACTGATTTACAGTCAGTCCCCTTTGGCCGCTTGGGTACCTGCCCGTGAACCTCCTAATCCAGGAGTGGAGCCGACGGTGGGACTCGAACCCGCAACCGGCGGTTTACAAAACCGCTGCTCTGCCTGTTGAGCTACGTCGGCTCATGATGTCTTATGGCAATTATAGTGCCGGCTCTTCGTATGGTCAAATATATAGTATAGCAAATTGCCATGTCAATGTCAACTCCGCGAAAGTACTAGTCTGCAATGCCCCCTTCGCCCTCGGCAAGGACCTCTGGCCCACGAATGCCGATCTCATCCTCCTCCTCGGCGATGAGTAGCGGCGTCTGGCCCAGGCGCTGGACATCCCGCGCCCCGAGTTCCCGCTCCAGGTCGCTCATGTACACCTGCTCGATGGCTTGGCGCACAAGATTGCTCACGGACGCATCCCGCTTTTCAGCCAGACTCTTCAGGCGCCAGTACTGCTCCTCGGTCAGCGACACTTGGATCTTCTTGCCAAGAGACACTGCCCCACCTCACTTCGCTCCGACTGCCACGTTGGCCAGAGCTTCACTCTCTCACCCGCAGCCACAGCTTCACTGCGGCGGGTCCCACACTATGTGTTCCAACGCACCCGGTTTGTGGAGGCTTGACTCGTACACTACTTGAAGCTGACGGATACCAAGGCAATCCCACATCTCGAGGGCGTAGTCGCCTGCGAACACATCGATGGTGCGGCTGTCCCGCTGAATGTCGGGTCCCTCTCCACCTCGTTGAACCCCACCATCTCTCACACCGGGGTCAACGACACCTCCGGCGACATCAGACGTTGAAGCGGAAGTGCACCACGTCCCCTTCCTGAATCACGTAGTCACGACCCTCTAGGCGCATCCTGCCCTTCTCCCGCGCTGCAACGAGGGATCCAGCGGCTATCAGTTCCTCGCAGGGGATAACCTCGGCACGGATGAACCCCTTCTGCATATCTGTGTGTATCTTACTCGCTGCCTCCAGAGCCGACCCGCCCCTTACCAGTGTCCAGGCGCGAACCTCTCGGCCACCTGTGGCAGTGAAGAAGGTAATCAGGTCTAGAAGGCGATAGCCCGCCGAAATGACCTGCTGCAACCCTGATTCCGCCAGGCCCAGCTCGGTGCGATACGCTGCGGCCTCATCCGGAGGCCAGTCGGCCAGATCGGCCTCCAGTTGCGCGCATATCTTCACCACCTCTACCCCTGCGCTCGCCCCAGCCTCCTCCACCGTCTTGACCAACTCATCGCCGTCCAGGAGGGCCGCTTCATCGACGTTAGCCACGTACAGCTGAGGTTTGGCGCTAAGCAAGCCAAAGCCCCTCAGAATCCTCTTCTCCTCGTCATCCAAGGGCGCCCCCTCTGCTCTTTCCCCACGGCTCAACGCCTCAAGAAGCCGCTCCAACAGGCGCAACTCGCCCTCGTACTCCTTGGGCTCGCCCTTGGCCGCCTTTCTCACTTTCTCCAAGCGCTTCTCCACGGTCGCCAGGTCGGCCAGGGCCAGCTCCAGGTTGATGACTTCGATGTCGGAGTGAGGTTCGAGGGTCTCGGTCACGTGAGGGATATCAGGCGCCCGGAAGCAACGCACCACCATGGCTATGGCGTCTACGTTTCGGATATGTCCCA
>JAUWYD010000267.1 GCA_030616025.1 Chloroflexota bacterium | reverse complement strand
AGCTAGTCTCTCGCGATGATTGCTGCATTTCTCTCGTGGGCGGTGGTGGGCACGTCACCGTGACCGTGAGCGAGGGAGAGAAGACATCGGTGGATCTGGAGACCCGCGAGTGGGACTATCACGTCAAGAAGTTCATGACTGACGAACTCAAATAGTTCCCGCGAAGGGCCCTTCAACGAATCAGCTTGGGTTTCAGTGCCAACGGATGCCACCTGTTGTGGCATCCCGCGCCAGCAATCCCAGAACTCTGGTAGCTGCCTTGCCCAATTGGGAGACGAAGAGCCAACAATAGGAAAACGAGATAAAGGAGGGATGATGGAGCAGGACGTATTGGATGTCATCAGGAAGCGCAGAACGGTTCGCAAATTCACCGACGAGAAGGTGACCGACGAACAGGTGGAAACTATCCTAGAGATGGCGATGTATGCGCCCACCTACATGAATCGTCAGCCGTGGCATTTTGTGGTGACAAGAAACAAGGGACTCCAAGAGCAATTGGGAGAGACCTTGGGTATCCGCCCCTATATCCAGGAGGCGTCGGTGGTGATCGCCGTGTATGGCGATCCCGAGATCTCAAACACCTGGGATCTAGATGGTTCTGCAGCCGTAGAGAATATGCTCCTCACCGCCACGGCCCTCGGCCTGGGGAGTGCATGGGCCGGCAGTCCCGGGAACCTTGCTTGGGGGGAAGCCGAGGAGCTTATGCGGGACGCCCTGAAGGTGCCAAGTGGCTTTCGTGCCCTTTCTCTGGTGTGCTTGGGCCACACAGCCAAGATGGTAGTCCCCCACACCAAAGATGAGAGGTACGACAGGACCAGAGTCCACTACGGGGACTGGAGCAATCTGAAGCTATGAGCGACGTGGTCGTGTACACGACCCCCACCTGCGGCTACTGCCATCAGGTCAAACAATACCTTTCGCAGCGCGGGGTCACCTTCACGGAGCGCGATGTGGCTGCGGATCCCCAGGCTGCCGCTGAGATGGTGCGCCTGTCAGGTCAGCGCGGGGTGCCGGTCATCGTGATGGATAGCCAAGTGGTCGTCGGCTTCGACCGACCTCGGTTAGACGAACTGCTCGCTTCCGGAAGAGCCGCGCCTCCGCGCCTCGGTCTGTCAGTCGCCGACGCCAGCAGCATAGCGCGAAAGCGAGGCGGGGGGGCCTCCAACGGGGCCTACGTCGGCAGGGTCAAATCCCTGTCCTTGGGTGACAAGGCTGGCCTGGCGAAAGGGGACGTGATCATCCAACTGGCTGGCCAGCCCATACAGAATGCCGACGAGCTGGAAGCTGCGGCTTCTGCGCTGAGTCGTGGCCAAAGGTTTATCCTGGTCTTCCTACGCGACGGCCAGGAGATCTCGGCTCAGGTGACTCCGTAGCGGGGCTGTGCACCTTGCAGGAGGTGAAAAGTGGCTTCTGAGGATCTGGGCAGTGCGTTGATGGCGCTGAGTATCGCAATCCAAACGGAAAAGGACGGTCGTGAGTTCTACAAGCGCGCGGTCGAAATGACCAACGACCCCGGTGGCAAGGTTCTCTTCGCCTCTCTGGCAGACGATGAGCTGGAGCATCTACGCCTACTGCGGGCACAAAACGAGGCCCTAGCTCAAGAAGGACGCTGGCTGCGCCAGCCAGAGACGGAGACGGACGCACCTCGGGCCCAAGTGGAGGGAGTTCCTATCTTCTCTCGCGAGGCTTTGCGGGAGGACATCAGCGTCTACACGTCTGAGTTGTCCGCTCTGCGCATGGCCTTTCTGATGGAGAAGGATGCAGTGGCCTTCTACAGCAAGGCGGCCTCCGAGACGGACGACCCCGACGGCAAAGCCATGTACGAGTACCTGGTCGGCATGGAAAAGGAACATCAGCAAATCCTAGAAGAGGAGTACGACGCCCTCGCCAAGGAGTTCTGGGCGACCATGGGCTTCGAGCCCTTCTAGCGTGCGAATTGCCAAACTTTGATGGAGGAAGCGATGAAAGAGGACAGCTCCGTTGCCCTCTCAGTCCTGCGGGAAGCGGTCCGCAATGAACTGGACGGGAAGGCCATGTATCTACAGGCTGCGGACACCACGAAATATGAACTGGGCAAAGCCATGTTTCGTTCCTTCGCCAATGAGGAGGAAGAGCATCTACACATCCTGCAGGTCCAGTATGCCGAGGTGAACGAGTCCGGGGAGTGGGTTGACCTGGACGCCGCCAGGAAAGAGCCCCGAGACCCCAAGCTGGTCTTGTTCCCTCAAAAGGAGGGGGAGGTCAAGGAGATCATTCCGGAGGGAACCTCCGACCTGAAAGGACTGCAGATAGCGATCGACTTCGAGAAGCGTGCTGTGCGGATGTACGAACAGGCCGCCTCCGAAGCCGACAATCCCACGGCCGAGGCCTTCTATCGGCAGTTGGCAGAGTGGGAGGGTACCCACTACGAGATCCTGGACAACAGCTACGACTACCTGGCCAATAAGGGGGAGTGGTACTTCCAGGAGCAGGAGATGCCCTTCTACATCGGTTGATGCCTTGACGAATGCTCAACCTCGCCTGAGAGATTCTGGTGCGGTCCCGTAGGTCTCTGCTCGCCCATTTGCCAAGCGAAGCGAGGGCGGCCACACGGCCGATGGGCTAGTGACTCCGGCTCGACTTGACAGGTCAGCGCTTCGGCCTTATAATATGAGTAGGTGCTCATATGTGGAGGTTGAGCGGAACAGGTGAAGTGGACTAGGGACCGGTGTGAAATAGCGGCCATCAATGAGGCCAACGTCCAGGCCGCGGCGAAGGGTTTGATTGATGGTCTCACCGCCACTCGATTGGCCTGGACCTTCAAGGCCCTGAGCGACCCCACGCGCGTGCGCATCATCTCCGCCCTGTCTCATAACGAGATGTGCGTGTACGACCTAGCGACCGCGCTTGGTATGAGCCAGTCAGCCGTATCTCATCAACTGCGCACTCTGCGTGAGATGCGTCTGGTCAAGCATCGGAAGGAAGGACGCCACGTCTACTACACACTGGATGACGAGCACGTTCATAGTCTATTCGAC
>JAUWYD010000321.1 GCA_030616025.1 Chloroflexota bacterium | reverse complement strand
CCAGTAGCCTATCCGGTCAATACCACACTCACCGTACAAGCCAGTCCCGATCTGGAGAGTGTCGACTTCATCAATCTTCGCGTACCAGCCCGAGTGGTAGAGATGGAACTCGTGGGGAGCGAGGAGATAGCGACTACAGCTATCAGGGACGAACCCGACGCACTGGCTACCGGAGAGGTAGTCTTCACAAACAAGCGAACCCAGGCCACCATTGTCTTGTCTGACACGATAGTGAGCACCAGCGCCGGTACCACCATTCGCTTCCGCACGACTGAGCCAGTCACCCTTCCGCTAGGAGTGGGCACCAGGCGTAGGGCGCCAATAGAGGCTATTGAGCCTGGACTGAGCGGCAACGTCCCCGCATACTCCATTAACAGGGTGGAAGGGCCGATGGATCGGCAGGTCAATGTCATCAACGTCGCCCCTACTGAGGAAGGGGGCATGAGTGAAGCCAGATATGTGACCAATGCCGACAAAGATCAGCTCAGGGAATCCTCACTGCACCGGCTCAGGGAAGAGGGGTACGACGCTTTGATGGTGGCACTCACCGGGGAGGAGTTCCTGCCCCCCGAGTCTCTGATGACCTTTGTGTTGTCGGAGACGTACGACAAGTTCCCGGACGAGGTTGCTGATTCTCTCGGCTTGCACTTGAGGGCCTTGATCAGGGGAACGGTCATCGACAGGGCAGATGTCGAACTCCTGGGGTTGCGCATGCTTCAGTTCGAGGTGCGAGAAGGATTCCAGCTCTTGTCTGAGGAGACGGAGTTTCACATAGAGGAAGTCAGCGAGGTAGAGTATGATGGGACTCTGACTTTCCAGATGAGCGCCGAAGGCGTAACCTGGGTGGAGATTGACGTACCTGATATCAGAGAGGGCATAAGGGGTAGGTCCGTGAGCCTGGCGGAGGAGTACCTGGCGCGACATCTAAGCCTTGTGCAAGAGCCATTAGTTCGAGTTTCACCAGAATGGTGGGGCCGGCTTCCGTGGCTACCTTTTCGCATTGCCATAGAGGTGTTGTCGGGTGGAGGCGCCGCCGACGAGGCAACCAGCTCGCGGAGGACAATATGCGTCTGATGGCGCTGGACATCGGGGATAGACGGATAGGAGTTGCTCTGAGTGATCCTGGACAGACGCTGGCGCGATCTCTGAAGGTGATTCGACGTCGCTCGCGGAACGCGGATATGTCGGTTATCGCATCCCTCGTGAGAGAGCACGAGGTCGAAAAGATCATTGTGGGGCATCCACTTCAGTTGGACGGGACGTCGGGAGAGCAAGCGTGCCGCGTCGAAGCGTATGCTGCAGAGTTGCGGGAAGTGCTGGCAACTCCGGTCATTCTATGGGATGAGGGATTCTCCACGGTTCGCGCCCGCCAGCTGATGATTGAGGCTGGCACAAAGCGGAAGGACCGCAAAAGCCGGATTGACGCGGTTGCGGCCGCTGTGATCTTACAAGACTACCTGGACTCCCTCAAGCTGGAGAGGGCTATCCCTGGGGAGGAGACAACGTCGTGAGAAGTGCGCTTCGCTGGGGACTCATACTTCTGGCTTTGGTGTTGACCATAGTTGTCATATTTGTCGGGGGCCAGTATTTCCTGGGCGAGAGAGGCTCTGGTGAGATAGCTGCTGGCACGATAGAAAGATCGACACTGGAGAGGAGTTTGATTGGCATCTATCTTGACATCCGCCGGAACGACATACAGACTCCCGCCAGTGATGACTCCACAGCAGTGGTATTCACGATCAATCCTGGGGAAACGGCGGCCACGATTGGACCTCGCCTGCAGCGTGAAGGTCTGATCAAAGATGCTCAGTTGTTCCTGTGGTTAGTTCGCTATCGAGGAGTCGATGCGCAGCTGGAGGCTGGAGAGTACGAACTGCGGCCCAGCATGACGATGGGTGAGATTGTGGAAGCTGTGCAGCACGGGCGTCTGCGCGAGGTCTCGGTTACTATCCCCGAAGGGAAGAGAGCGGAGGAGGTCGCTGCTCTATTGGAGGAGCGCGGGTTGGTGGACAGCGAGGTCCTCATGGGCTTGGTGAATTCAGGTGCTTTTGTACATGATTTCCTGTCTGATCGCCCAGACGAAGCTCCTTCCTCGTTGGAGGGATTCCTGTTCCCCGAAACCTACAGGATACCTGTTGACTACGATGCTACGCAGCTGTTAGACCTGATGTTGACCACCTTCGGGGAGCGTTTCACACAGGAGAGGCGCCAACTGGCAGCTCAGAAGGGGATGACCATCTACGAGATCGTGACTCTGGCGTCGATAGTCGAACGTGAGGCGGTGATACCCGAAGAGCGCCCCATCATCGCCGGCGTATACCTCAACCGATTGGAGCAGGGCATGTACCTTCAGTCCGATCCCACGGTACAGTACGCCCTCGGCTACCAGGAAGACACGGGACAGTGGTGGAAGATCCCGATGTCGTTGGAGGAGGAC
>JAUWYD010000305.1 GCA_030616025.1 Chloroflexota bacterium | reverse complement strand
ACATCGCCTGGTGCGCTATCCCCATCTTTTGGTTCAACCAGATGGATGGCCGTGGCCCATGGGACCTGGAAGGCTCAATCCGTGAGCATCAACGCGTGATGGCCTGGTACGGTCAGCGGGGTATCCCGGTGGAACTGAACGAACCACACCACTGGGGCATGCGCGACGCGCCCGATGTGGTCAGTGTCGTCGCCGCCTATCTGTCCGCCTACAACGCCCGTGCCCTCGGCGTTCGCGACTACATCGCCCAGTTCATGTTCAACAGCCCCCCTGGACTCTCCGACGCCATGGATCTTGCCAAGATGCTGGCCTGCTTGGACCTGATCGAGCCCCTGGCCAGGCCGGATTTCCGTATCTGGCGACAAACGCGCAGCGGGTTACTCAGCTATCCACTGGATCCAGACGCGGCCCGCGCTCACCTAGCGGCGAGCGTCTACCTCCAGATGGCACTGAAGCCCCACATCGTTCACGTGGTCAGCCACACCGAGGCCCACCATGCCGCCACCGCCGACGATGTCATCGAGGCCTGCAAACTGGCCCGCCGAGCCATCGAGAACGCCGTTCGCGGCCAACCAGACATGACCCTGGACCCCTCTGTCCAGCAGCGGAGGCATGAGTTGACCCGGGAGGCTCGCACTACAGTGGACGCGATTCACGCCGTGGCCACGCCTGGCGTCCCTGACCCGCTCACCGATCCAGCGACCCTGACGAGATCGGTGACCGCAGGGGTGCTTGATGCCCCCCACCTGCGCAACAACCCATTCGCGCACGGTGAGATCGTGACCCGCATAGACTCTCGCGGGGCCTGCATCGCCGTGGATCCGGCCACCGGGAGTGCCCTGTCGGAGGAAGAAAGGCTCGCTACCTTGGGCATCCAGCTTGGCTAAGCCGTTTCACTATCGACATTACCGAGAGACTTCACAGAGGAGATGAGAGCATATGAGTAGAGACAGACGATACACGGTTGTCGGTGCTGGCCACGGCGGCAAGGCCATGGCTGCACATCTGGCCTTGATGGGCTTCCCCCTCACTCTGTACAACCGTACACCGCAGAACGTCGCCGCCATCAAGACCCGCGGCGGAATCGATCTGAAGAGCTACGAGGGCGGGCCACGCGGGTTCGCAGAGCTGGCACTGGTGACCTCAGACATGGGCGAGGCGCTGGAGCAGGCCGAGATTGTCATGGTCGTCGTTCCCTCCACTGCCCACGCCGACATCGCCAGGAAGGCCGCGCCTCACCTGCGTGACGGGCAGATTGTCGTGCTCAATCCGGGCCGCACTGGCGGGGCCATGGAGTTCTCCAAGATTCTAGGCGACCATGCGTGTTCAGCCGACATCGCCCTTGCGGAAGCCGAAACCTTCATCTACGCCAGCCGTTCCGAGGGCCCGACCGAGTCGCGCATCTTCCGCATGAAGGACGCGGTAACCCTGGCAGCGCTGCCCGCCACTCGAACGGAGAAGGTTCTTGAAGCTTTGAAATCAGCCTACCCCCAGTTCATTGATGGCGTGAACGTACTGCACACCGGGCTGAACAACATGGGGGCCGTCTTCCACCCCGCCCTGACTTTGCTCAACGCCGGGCGTATTGAATCAACCACGGGCGAGTTCCAGTTCTACATCGAAGGTGTGACGCCAGCTGTGGGCCGCGTGCTTGACGTTCTTGACCGCGAACGTGTGACCGTGGCCGCAGCCCTGGGCATCCGTGCCCGCACAGGTCTGGAATGGTTGAGAATGGCCTACGACACCACTGGCGAGAACCTCGTCGAGGCCATCCACAACCAGCCTGGCTACAGAGGCATCATGGCCCCCCGCACGCTCCGCCACCGCTACCTCTTCGAGGACGTGCCCATGAGCCTGGTCCCAATGGCTGCCTTGGGCAAGCGGTACGGCGTGTCCGTCCGTGGAATGGACAGCATCGTTCGCCTGGCATGCTTCATTCACCGAACTGACTATTGGCGCCGTGGGCGTACCCTGGATAAGTGGGGAATCGAACGGTGGAGCGTCGGTGAGTTGACACGGTATGTCAACGAGGGTGTCGTACCCAGGGGGACCAGATGATACCCAGCCTGGATAGGCGCGGGAGTCCATGACAGGCTGAACCCGCTGGAATCTGATTCCTGACTGGACAATCCCATCTGTTCTCAATCGGGACTGCTTCTTTCCTCGTCTGACGGTAGGCCCCGTCTGGCAACGAAGAAAGATGGCTCGGGTTTCGCCTCCAGCCAGGGCAGTGGCCAGCTACACTAGGTTCCGCTCTTGCTTGCGATCTGGCCACTCATGCCCAAGCGTGCTGCCTTTTGGACTCCGGACATGAACAAGTTCGACGAGATTTCTGAATGGCCTTTAGCAGCCTATACGAGGAAGGAGAGGTGAACATGAAAGCCTTGATAATTGCTGCTGGCCAGGGAAGAAGGCTAAATGATCTCACTAAGCATGAACCCAAACCACTGATTCAACTCTTGGGCTTATCCTTGATTGAAAGAGTAGTGCTGAGCGCAAAACGGGCGGGCATTGAGGAATTTGTGATCACCGTTGGTTATCTTGGAGACAGAATAGCAGCAACTCTAGGAGACGGAAGGAGGTTCGGAGTAAGAATAGACTACGTCC
>JAUWYD010000158.1 GCA_030616025.1 Chloroflexota bacterium | reverse complement strand
GAATACGCTTCGAGTGCATTTATACGGTAGACAGGGCACTCGGCCAGGCAGAATCCGCAGCGTGTACGGTTGCAGGTGTATATGTCCTCGGCGTATTGCTCTAGGCTCCTGCTATCCATCGCGATTCGAATTTCTTTCCCGGGTTGAAAATACCCCCGGGGTCGAACATCTCCTTGATACGCTTCATATAGATGTAGCTATCTCCGTGCTCCAGCTCGTTGAAGCCACCCAGGCGATCGCCATCACCGATGTAGGAACTCATGGTCCCTTCCATCTCAACAGCCATAGCGCTCATTTCCCTAACGTAGTTGTAGAAGTTGGCCACACTTTCCTCGCTGGAGTCATCCACGAAGACCGCGAAGCTTATGCTGGCAGTGGGCTTGTTAGGCGCCTCGTTGTACACCGTCATGCCCAGAACATCCTGGCCCCAGTTGGCGGCGATTTCCACGAAGCGTTGGTAGGCCTCCTCCACCCGTCCGATGGGTAGTCCCAGATCGGCAGCTCCGAACTTCTTTTCACGTTGACTGTCGGGCCACTTCTGCCGGAAGGGTATGAACTCCAAGCTATGTTTGGAAGCCCACCAGCCGTCGACCATTTCCTGTTCCCTTAGTTCTTCAACTCTGAACTCGTCTAGCAGGATGCATGTTGCCTTCTCCAAGCTGAAGTTCACCACGTCTTCGTCACCAGCAAAGGAGAGGAAAAGGATCGCCTCAGCCCAATCAGGGACATCAGGTTCGCGCTGGTGTTTCTCTCGATAGGCGTGAGTGTAGAAGTGGAGACGTTGTCGACAATTTAGGTGTGCGCTCTCGACGGAGATTCCACCGGCCAACACACGTTCCAATGCCTGGATGCCGTCGTCGAGACTGCGACAAACGTACCCCCTTACCAGGCGTGTTTCTGGCAGGGGAAGAACGCGGAGGGTGGCCTCAGTCACGACTCCAAGAGTTCCCTCGGAACCGACCACCAGGTCCAGCAACTTGTACCCCGTGGAGGAGAAGGCAGCCTTCCGCCGTCCGATGCGCAGTGCCTTCCCTTTCCCGGTTACCATCACTACGTTGCTCAAGTAGTCGAGGATCTTGCCGTAGCGCAGGCCGAAGGTGGAGTCGTTGTCGCAGCCGATGGAGGCGCCTATGGTGCAAGCCCGCTTGCTCTCTGGCTGGTGGGGGAACCATAGGCCGCTGCGGGCCAGTTCTTCATTGAGTGCCCAGATGGTGATCCCGGCTTGGGTGGTGACCATCATGTTGGCCTCGTCCAACTCGACTATCTGATCGAGGCCCTTGGTCTCGACAGCGATGCCGCCCTTCCAGGCTGCTACCCCTCCGCCCATGCCCGTGCCACCAGCGAAGGGTACGATCGGGACACGATGGTGATAGGCTATCTTCACGATCTCCACGACTTCGTCGGTGCTATGGGGAACGACT
This sequence comes from Chloroflexota bacterium, assembly GCA_030616025.1. Lineage (GTDB taxonomy): Bacteria > Chloroflexota > Anaerolineae > UBA7937 > B3-Chlor > B3-Chlor. Next base: position 2,875 of record JAUWYD010000158.1, on the reverse strand, counting down.
ACGATGTGTGGCAAGTCGGTATGGGAACGGTGTCGAGGACTCCAGTCGCGGCTGTAGCCGATGCGGTGCACCTTGGCCCGCGTCGCTCGCGCTCCGAGCACCGTCTTCAGCGCGCGAAATACTTGATCAAGGGCTGCCTCGTCCATGGTGGCCCCTTTTCTCTGCCATTCCAATTGCTGAGAGGGAATTCAATTATAGCACCGCCAATGGCTGGCGACAAGTGTGGGACCCCCTCCGTTGTCTAGCCAGAGGTATCCAGGTATGCTAGAATGGGTGAGTGGCTGAGGGTGAAGTGGAAGACATCTTGGGAGAGCTCAATCCGGCGCAAAGGCAAGGGGTCGAAGCGTCCCAAGGGCCTATCCTCGTGGTTGCCGGGCCTGGCAGCGGCAAGACCCGTGTCCTGACTCACCGCGTGGCCTACCTCATCAAGTACTACAGTGTGTCCCCCCATCGCATTATGGCCGTCACCTTCACCAACAAGGCGGCGCGAGAGATGAAGGAGCGTCTTCACAGGCTGATAGGTTTCCAAGTGCTGCGCCAGATAACGATCGGCACTTTCCACGCCATTTGCGTGCGTATCCTGCGCCGCGAAGCCCAACTTCTCCCTTACGACCGGAACTTCGTGATCTATGACGATGGCGATCAGCTCAGCCTTGTTCGTCAGTGCCTCAGAGAGCTCGATTTGGATGAGGGGGATCACAGTCCCCGCGCTACTCTAAGCACCATCTCAAGAGCCAAGGGCCAACTCATCGGGCCGAAAGAGTACGTGCCTCCCAGCTACCGATATGAGGCTACCGCTCGAGTCTATCATCGTTACCAGCAACTCCTGTTGGAGAACAACGCGTTGGACTTCGACGACCTGTTGATGGTCACGGTGCAACTCCTGCGCCACAACGAAGAGGCGCTGCACAGATACCAGAGGCGCTACCAACACATTCTCGTGGATGAGTTCCAGGATACCAACGTAGCCCAGTACGCCATTCTCAAGCTGCTCGCGGGCCATCACCGCAACCTCTTCGTCGTGGGCGATGAGGACCAAAGCATCTACGCGTGGCGAGGTGCTGACTTCCGCAACGTGCGAAGGTTTCGTGAAGACTACTCAGACGTGCAGGTTGCTCTCTTGGAGCAGAACTACAGATCAACGCAGACCATTCTGGATGCGGCGCATGGTGTCATCGCGCGGAATGTGCAGCGCGTGCCCAAGAAGCTATGGACTGAGAACGAGGCTGGTCTCCCCGTAACCGCCTTCGAGGCGTATGATGAAGATGAAGAAGCCCAGTACGTGCTCCACGAGATACGGCGATTGGTGGACGAGGAAGGCTACGGGCTTGGGGACTTCGCGGTGATGTACCGCACCAACGCGCAGTCTCGAGCACTCGAGGAGGTCTTCGTCCGGGCAGGAGTTCCTTACAGATTGGTGGGAGCCACACGCTTCTACGAGCGTCGCGAGATCAGAGATGTGATAGCTTATCTGCGTGTGCTTCACAATCCCCGAGATGCTGTTTGCCTGGCTCGGATTATCAACGTACCTCGTCGCGCCATTGGGCGCAAGACGCTGGAGCAGCTGGAATCGTGGGCCGAAAGCAAGGGCGCAACCCTGTTCGAGGCCTTGAAGGTGTTGCAGGGGGATGAGGAGGCTCCAGTTGCCCCGAGGGGTCAAGGCAAACTGCTCGCTTTTCGGGAGTTGATAGCAGAACTGGTCGCCGCCCGGGAACTGAATGTGCTGGAACTTCTAGATCTGACTCTGGAAAGGACGGGCTACGAGACCTACATCCGTGATGGCACCGATCGGGGAGAGGAGCGCTGGGAGAACATCAAAGAGTTGCGGAGCGTAGCTCAGCAGTTTTCTTCAATGCCTGTCGAAGAAAGCCTGACTAGGTTCCTGGAGGAAGTTGCCCTGGTTTCAGATGTGGATAATCTGGATGATGAGGTCAAGGCTCCCTGCCTCCTGACCTTGCACATGGCCAAAGGACTGGAGTTTCCTGTGGTGTTGATCGTGGGACTAGAGGAGGGAGTATTGCCTCACAGCCGGTCCATGGAGACCCAGGAGGAACTGGAGGAGGAACGTCGATTGTTCTACGTGGGCATCACCAGAGCGGAAGGGCGCCTCTATCTCGTGTACACCTTCCGACGCACCCTTTTCGGGCGAGATGAGCTCAGTGAGCCTTCCAGATTCCTGCGGGACATCCCTGTGGAGCTGTTTGACGGCGACGGACGCACAGAACCTCAACCACCGCCCAGGGAGCGCGTCACAGCCGCGCGGTTTCGCGCCGGCGACCGCGTGCGACACTCCCAGTTCGGCGAGGGGATAGTCCTCAGCAGTAAGCTCCTGGGAGACGACGAGGAGGTGACGGCGGTCTTCGAGGATGTTGGGCCCAAGCGTTGCTTGAGCAGCTTCGCGGATATGGAGAAGCTATGAGGCGACTCAAGCCCATGGCACCCTGTGCCCTGGATGGTCCGATGGTTGGGCGTTTTCGTCAGAGCCAGAGAGAGAACGCCCGCGGTAGAAAGCCGAGTCGACTGCTGCTACCAACAGAGGCAGGAACCTAGGGCTCCTCTGCTTAGTCGGCATAGAAAGCGAGGCCGATGACCCCTGGCCCGGTATGTGCCCCCATTACTGGCGTAAACTCGGTGATGTAGAACTCTACACAGTTGAAGCGGGACTGGATCTCCTGTGCTGTGCGCTTTGCCTCAGCCAGGGCGTCGCCATGAAAGACCGAGTAATGAAGGGGACGCTCCCCTGCCCGTTCCCACATCATCTCGATCATCTTCTCCACAGCACTACGCCTGGTTCTGACGACCCCCATTACCTTGACCCGTCCGTGGGCCAGACTCAGAATGGGGTTGATCCTGAGCTTCGAGCCAAGCAGGGTGG
>JAUWYD010000282.1 GCA_030616025.1 Chloroflexota bacterium | reverse complement strand
ACCTCAGGGGCGACCGAGGCGGAGGTTATTCGATTTCTCGCCACGGTGTAGCCCGCCAGCCCACCCACGACAGCGCCGCCACCAGTTCCGAGCAAGACAGCGACAACCAACACCAGGATGGTGCGGGCAGGCCTGATGCCACTTCCCTTTTCGTACATGCACGGCCTCACTTGATTAGGATTTCTGTCTTTCGCGTGTGAGCATCCCGCCCTTCGATGCGAGCAAACGGTTAGTCCCAAGGACCTCTGGTGCGCGGCATGATTTGGATCATGGCCCCCATCGGCTGGTACCAGATCCCCAAGTACGCGGCTATTTCGCCTTCCTCGTCCCTTTGTCTACCCAAGGTGACCTCTAGCTCGAATATCTCGATCTCATCTCCTCGCCGCAGCACGGTCAGGGTTACCTCGTCTCCGGGCTCGTGGCGACGCATCGCTTCTGAGAGATCGGGAAGCTCACCCAACGCCTCGTTGTCCACGGCGATGATGATATCGTCCTCTCGCACACCTGCCTCGTCAGCAGGGCCGTCTGGCACTACCTCAGTGACCAGAGCAGCACCAAGTTGGTCCGCGAAGGGTCGAAGCATCTCTTCGGGTGGCGCTTCCCAGGGTTGAGGGTGTTGCCACCACCGCTCTTGTCCCTCCTCCAAGGGCTCGCGAGGCAGGGCGAATTCTTGCCACAGTCTCGGGAGTGCGGCTCGCGTGGCCCGGCGGCCGCTCACGTAGCCGATGATGCCGCCGGCCATGCCTCCCGCCATCAATGAAAGGAGACATGCCGCCAGCACGGCCAAGGCGATACCCAATCCGATAAGTGGTTTCCGCATCTGACGCACTCCTTTGCGCCTGTAGCTATGCCACTCTTACCACAATTATGCCAGAAGAAACTGTACCAGAAAAGCGTTGAGGAGAGGTTGAGTGCCCGTTGTGCAGCGAAGCTTTCCCTGTGCAACTGCCCGGAGATTCTCGGATCTAGAGCAACGATTTGCGACGGAGATCCCACATGGCCAATAGGCCTACGCAAATGGGCAACCAGAAGGCGATGAAGCGGAACAGCAACGTGGCCACCACCACAATAGCCGAGGGCACCGCGAGGCTGGTGTACACCGCGGCGAGCGAGAGTTCGGTCACTCCGATGCCCTCAGGCATGAGCAGAAGGCTCATCATGTAGTTGGTGATCACGTATCCCACCACCAAGACGTCCAGCCTGATAGGGAAACCCAGAGCGTGAAAAACGAAGTATAGGCACAGGATGTCGGAGAAGAGAGTCATGACCCCGTAGATCAGGGCCTTGGCCATCTCCAAGGGTTTACTTCGAGCTACCTCTACGGCCTGATAGAAGTTGTTTGTGCTGACCAGTATGCCTCTTGGGTTGTACGCGCTCTCTTTCCGGACTCTTCTAATGGGCGCATCAACGAGCTTTCCCAGGCTAGCCAAGAAGCGCTTCAGCGTTCGGGGGCGCCTGTACAAGGCTAGGAAGGATCCCAGGAGTCCCAGCATTACGCAGATCATGGCTCCAGCAACCAGCAACTGAGCCGAGCCCACCATTCGGTGGGTCAATAGGTACAGAAGACCCAGAAGAAAGGTACTGAGCAGAATGACGCCAGTCATCAGGTTCTGCAGGATGAGGACTATGGCCAGGCTGCCCAGGGAGAGGCTGTGCTTGTCGAAGAAGCGGTACCGGACGTAGATACCAGCCGCGCCTCCCGCTGAGACGATGCGATTCGCAGAGCCGCCAGCGAACATGAGTTCAACGAAGGACCATAGCGGAATGTGGTGTCCGAGGAAGTGGAGAAGTTTCTGTGTGTACAGCCCGACAGCGAGGTAGCGCACTCCTTCAGCTATCACGGCCAGGATGACGAACTCGGTTTTCGCCGTGGCTAGCAGCCCCAGTACCTCTTGCTCCCCAACGAGTCTAGTCAGGAGGAGGGTTACCCCCACGCCGACGATGAGCATGAGGAGGAGCTTCCTGTAATCTATTCCAAGGGGTGCTTCCAACTCGTCGCTGTCGGTTGGCGCTCCGTCGACGGCGGTTTGCACTTACAGCCAGCCCTCCCGCTTGAAGTACGCCAGCATCCCGACAACAATTGCAGCCATCACTGCGATGATGGCGATGAAGGACATCGGGTGGCCAGCGAGGGGAAGTTGGCGGATGTTCATGCCGTAGATGCCGGAAATCACCGAGAGAGGCAGCATGATGACGGAGAAGATGGTGAGGATCTTCATTACCTCGTTGAGGCGGTGGGACGCAATGGACTCCAGGGTCTCGTTCAGTCCCTCGATGACATCCCACAGATCCTCCAGGCGTTCCCATATCTGCACTATGTGATCGGATACGTCCCCCCAGTAGACCTCCAAATCTCCCCTCAGGAACTCCCAGTCTTTCCGCTCCAGACTGGCTATCACCTTCATCTGGGGTTTGATGGTACGCCGATAGTTGATCAGATTTCGTCTGACGATGGAGATTTCCCTTACACTCTCCCCAGCGTTCCCGTCGAAGATCCTCTCCTCGATGCCTTCGATGTTCTCGTTCTCTTTGTCCAGAATCGGGAAACAGTAATCAACAAGGTCGTCGATGAGCAGGTAGAGAAGGTAGTATGAGCCGCGGCCCATGAACTGGCGCCGAATACCTTCGTCTTTCTCGCAGTTGTCAAAGTCCTCGACCAGGGTTTTCAGTGCGCCATCGCTCGCCGTGACCAGGAAGCCGTGACCAACGAAGATATCAACCTCAGCGCGCCCGAGCCTTCTGGTTACCCTGTTGAAGACAGGGAAGTGCATGACGATGAAAAGGTAGTTTTCATACTCATCAATCTTGGGCCTCTCAGTCTTGCTTAGAAGGTCTTCCAAGTCCAGCGGGTGGAAGAAGGGGAACTGCTCCCGGAGATCTTCTATGTCCTGT
>JAUWYD010000309.1 GCA_030616025.1 Chloroflexota bacterium | reverse complement strand
AATGGACTGCCCTGAGCTTCTCACGAGCTTTCATTCCGCAAGCGTTCTCTGTGAGAAAGCGATCTCCACACTCGCCTCCTGCTGGAGCCGGAAGCCAATGCTCACCACTCCTGGAGCTGCATGGTTCACACCTCGACTTCGCCACGCAGCCTGAACTTGGCCTCCTTCTGACCAGTCCGATAGCTGAGCCCGGCTCCGGCCTGACGGACAATGGCGGATGCGCCACGTACAAGATCCAGCGCCCCTCCAATAGGATCCACGGCGAACTTGCCAGCGATCTCGATCCTCTCCCACCCGCGCATGACTATTCCCCCCGGGCTTGGGAAACACGCTTTCTGTTCAACGAGATACCAGGCCCCACGTCGGCCTGCAAAGAGCAAGAGGCGGGATATTTCACAGCCCGCCTCCTCGAATGCTACCAGATATGCGTATGTCAGGCAAGTTCAGACGCGTTTCATCGCCATCATCCCGCCTCGAGTCTACCGCCGACCACGAACTAGCTTGGGATCTAGGATATCACGGAAGGCATCTCCAATGAGGTTCCAGCCCAGCACGAACAATACGATGGCCATTCCTGGATAGAACACGGTATACCAGTACTTCGAGAGATTGGGGATCCAGTGGCGCGCGTAGCTGATCATTTGACCCCAGTCGGCGTACCCCCTGGATACCCCGAGCCCCAAGAAACTCAGCGCCGCAAACGCCAAGACGTAGGAGCCCATGTCCATCGAGGCTACGACCAGCGTAGGGAAGATAGAGTTGGGAATCAGGTGCCTCAACATGATTCGCCTACCACCGGCTCCGACGACCCTGGCGGCCAGAACATAGTCTCTCTCCTTCACCGACAGTATGTCCCCTCGAATCAACCGGGCGTAGGTCATCCAACTGAACACAATCAGAGCCACTATACCCGTAAGGAGGGATATCGAGCTGGGCTTGAAGTCCATGCGGTTGAGCACGGGAAGCCCTGTCAAGGCCAAGATAAGGGCCTGCCCTCTCTGCGCATGAAGCACGGCTGATAGCGTGAGCGTTGCTAGGAGAAAAGGGAAAGCCATGAAGATATCTACGATCCTCATTATGATTTCTTCCACCAAGCCACCGTAATAGCCCGCTACGCATCCGACGATGAGCCCAATGACGACCGAGAACGCCGTGATCGATAGGCCCACTTGGAACGCGGTTCGCGTCCCCCAGACCACGCCGTAGAAGATATCGTATTGACCTTGGGTCGTACCGAAGATGTGTTCGTTGTTTGGTGGTCTGGGCTCCTGCGAGTACCCCTCGTGCGGGATCATGTAGGGGTCATCGGGATCCGCGGGGGGCGCGATGTATGGGGCCCCGATGGCCACGAACGCGAAGAACGCCACTAGGATCACGCCCGTGAGAGACAACGGGTTAGTCAATAGCCCCTTGAGGGGTCGTGGAAGCCTCGGTCTACGCGGTAAGCCGTCCATGACCCCCAAGCGCTCGGCAACGACTCCCACTTCGCCAACAGTGATTGTCTGGCCGCCTTTTGCCATGCTACGGCTCCTTTCCTTCTACCGGTTATCCCAACCTTACCCGAGGATCGAGGAAGGCATACAACACATCCACCACCAGGTTTCCCACGATTAGGATCACAGCGGTGAACAGTGTGAAGCCCAGGACCGAGACTACGTCCAGGTTCAAGGCAGCGTTCGCTGCAAACCAACCCATCCCTCGGTAATTGAACACCGTTTCCGTGATCACGACCCCGTTCAAGAGAAAGATGACCGTCAGCCCCCCGATGGTAGCCACCGGGATCAAAGCGTTGCGCCTGGCATGCCTGTTAATGACGATACTCTCCCTGAGGCCCTTCGCGCGTGCTGTAGTTACGTAGTCGGCGCGCAGCACCTCCAACATAGAGGACCGGGTGACCCTCATGAGCAGGGCCCAGCTGAGATAGGACAGGGTAATGACTGGCAACACGAGATGGCGCAAGGCGTCCCAGAAGATATCGAGTCTCAGATTGAGCAACGAGTCAATGGTATTCATCTGCGTGTATCGCGTGAACTCAGCCGAACGTACAACCTGGTCGGACCAAATGGACAGTCTGCCGGCGGGGAACCAGTCCAGCCTGGCGTAGAAGATCATCAGCACAAAGATGCCAAAAACAAAGGTGGGAAACGACCAGCCGACGATGCTGAAGATACGCATGACATGATCCAAGAACCTGTTGTGATGAACGGCGGAGACCACCCCCAACTGGATGCCAATGAACAAGATAGGGATCACGCTCCATAACGTCAGTTCCAAGGTCGCGGGCAGAAAGTGACGTATGGCATCCGCGACCGGCTGGTTCGTGGACTTCGAATAGCCAAGGTTTCCACGGAGCACCTCTTTCGCCCAACGGAAGTACTGCTCGTGCACCGGGTCATTCAAACCGTAGGTCTCTATGATCCTCTCCATGGCACCTGGCCGCGGCACACCCGATATGAACAGAGTGGCACGCTGATACTCATCCAGAAACTGAGTCATTCCAAAAATGAGCAACGATACCCCGATGACGATCACCGGCAAGATCA
>JAUWYD010000325.1 GCA_030616025.1 Chloroflexota bacterium | reverse complement strand
TGCGTGAGCGACTCCAAAGGGGCGATCCATTGCCAGGACAGCCTGGAGTGCGAGGAGGTAAAGGCTCAGAAGGACGACACCGGCACCTGTGTCGGCCTGCCCGGTGCCGAGACTATCAGCAATGAGGAACTCCTGGAGTTGGATGTTGATGTTCTGATCCCTGCTGCTCTGGAGAACGTCATTACAGCCGAGAACGCTGATCGGATTAAGGCCAAGATAGTGGTCGAACTGGCCAATGGGCCTACCACCCCCGAGGCGGACAAGATCCTTCATGACAAAGGGGTGTACGTGATTCCCGATTTCCTCTGCAACGCTGGTGGAGTAGTTGTCTCCTATTTCGAAGGAGTGCAGAACGCCTACAACTACTATTGGGAGCTCGAAGAAGTCCATGACAAGCTGGACAAGAAGATGACCGCTGCCTTTCAGGCTGTGCACGAGACGGCGCAGACTAAGGCCGTGCATAATCGGTTGGCCGCCTATTTGGTGGCGGTCACAAGAGTGGCCGGGGCTGTGAGGCTGAGGGGTTGGGTATGAACGGGCCCTGCCACGGAGTCAGATCTTCCACACCGGCATCTTTGGTGGTAGATTGACAGGCGATAGAGTGGGAAGCGAAACTATTCTCGTCGTCGATGACGAGCCGCGTCTTGTGAGGCTCGTGCGTGAGATACTGTCTGCGGTGGGCTACGAAGTGCTGAGTGCGAGGGATGGCGAAGAGGCGCTAGAGGCGCTAGCCATCGAACAGCCAGACCTTGTCCTGCTGGATATCCTCTTGCCCGGTGAACTGGATGGCTACGAGATATGCAGCAAGGTGAGGGAGTTCTCTACGGTACCGATCATTATGATCACCGCCAAGACGCGCGAGGTGGACATGCTTCACGGCTTCGATGTCGGTGCCGATGACTACCTGCCTAAGCCCTTCAGCGCCAAGGAGCTGATCGCCCGGGTTAAGGCCGTGCTCCGTCGCAGCAAGTTGCCCGGGAAGGACGCCATGTTGACAGCGGACTTTGAGTGCGGCAACTTGATTATCAGCTTCGCTCGCCACAAGGTCAAAGTGCGTGGCCAAGAGGTGCGCCTCACACCTACGGAGTTCAGACTTCTCCAGCAACTGGCCCTCAACCCCAACAGGGTGATGTTGCACGAGGACTTGCTCAGCAAAGTGTGGGGGCCAGAATACCGTGATGACATAGATTACCTGAGGGCCTATGTCCGCCATCTGCGGCGAAAGATAGAGGAAAACCCCTCGGAACCTCGTTATATCGTCACCACACCAGGGGTAGGATACATGCTGTCCTGTCCTGAAGAAGCCTCATAGTCGTTCACCAAGTCTCCGAGCCTTAGGCCCCTCGAAAAGCCCGTGATTTTTCACGGGTTTTTCATTTTTTGCTGCCCGGTTTTTATGAGAATGTCAGGACTTTCTTGGTAGAATTGAATCAGTAATGACCTGCGTTCCCTGGAGCACTCCATGATCGTCTCGGGTTGCTCACGGGGTGTGGGGAGCATTGACGGCAAGGAAGGAGACACGCTATGTTCCAACCGGTTTTCGAGGTCAGCGGGATAGAAGACTTACTTGATGGAAGAAAGGATGGCGAGGCCGGGTCCCTGATGGCCATACTGGAGGAGGTCCAGGCTCGATATCGGTACCTCCCGAAAGATGCCTTGATCCTAATCAGCGAGCGGATGGGCGTGCCCTTGAGCCAGGCCTACGGCGTAGCCACTTTCTATAACGCCTTCAGCCTGAAGCCGAAGGGCAGGCATATCATCAATGTCTGCCTAGGAACCGCTTGCATAGTCAGGGGATCCAGAAGGGTGCTGGAGAGGATCTCCGACAGGCTGGAAATCCGACCAGGCGAGACGACGGAAGATGGCGAGTTCACGCTGGAGACGGTCAACTGCCTTGGCGCGTGCGCTCTGGGACCTGTGGTCGTCGTCGACGGTACATATTCCGGACAGATGAACGCCTTCAAGGCAGATAATCTGCTCCGTGCTGTGATCGGTGAGGTTGAAGCGGCGTAGCTTATGAAGAGGATACGAACTCCAGAGGAGTTAGAGAGCTTCAGAGAGTTGTTGGGCGCCAGCCGAAACCCAGACAAGCCTCGCATCTCAGTGTGCTGCGGAACCGGCTGCCGGGTTTACGGGAGTATGAAGGTAAAGGAGGCGTTTTCACAGGAGATTGACCGAAGGGGCCTGCACAGCAAGATCGACATCGTCAGCACTGGGTGTCACGGTTTCTGCGAGAAAGGGCCTGTGGTCGTTCTAAACCCTAGCGGCATCTTCTATCAACGCGTGGCCGTTGGCGATGTGTCGGAGATTCTATCGGAGACCATGCTTGAGGGAACGGTGATTGATAGACTGCTGTATGAAGATCCGGGCACGGCGGAGAGAATTGTCTATGAACATGAC
>JAUWYD010000216.1 GCA_030616025.1 Chloroflexota bacterium | reverse complement strand
GGGACTTGGTCGGTATGCGTGGGGCCCAAGATCGTGGCGTACGGCAACACCTTTGGTCGCCCACTCATGCCCTGGTGCGATCTCAAGAATGCCAGGTACATCATCCTGTGGGGCGCCAACCCTCCGGTCACGCACTTTCATCGCCACCTTGGCATCAGCGCAGACATAATGGCCGCCCGGAAAAAGGGGGCTAAGTTGGTGGTAGTTGACCCTCGTCGCACACCTATGGCTGCCAAGGGGGACAGTTACCTCCAGATCAGGCCAGGCACTGACCTGGCCTTGGCCCTAGGCATGATCCACCACATAATCCTGAATGATCTGCACGATGAAGACTTCGTCGCCGCTCACACCACTGGCTTCGATGAACTGGCAAAGCACATCACGCCCTATACGCCCCAATGGGCCGAGAGGATCACAGACATACCTGCCGATAGTATAAAGCAAGTAGCTGAGGGTTTCGCCCTCAGTAAACCAGCCTCATTGGAGCGGCGGCAGGGGGTCCAGCACAGCGCCAAGGCTACCCAGACGCTGCGGGCGATGGCTATTCTCATGGCCATCACAGGCAACGTCGATGTGAAGGGAGGGTTGATGCTCACCCCTTCTCGTCCACTGAGAAGCCTCCCGGTGCCCCACGAACTTCCTCGACTCTCAAGAAGTTTCTGGCACGACCGTTTTCCCCTCGCCAGAGATGCCAGCGCCCTTCTGCCTGAGGCGATTCTGAACGAGAAGCCCTACCCCCTACGCGGTCTGATCGTGATCGAAGGCAACCCCCTCTCTTGCTTCCCCAACACCAGGAAAGTGCGGCGGGCGCTGGCCAAGCTGGACCTGGTAGTCGTGCACGACCTCTTCATGAATGACACCGCGCAGTTGGCCGACGTGGTCCTACCAGCCTGCACATTCCTGGAGAAGGGGGAGATTGGTGTACAGTCGTTGCGACAAGACCACCCAGTCCGGACGAGGCTTCCAGTGGTGGAGCCGTTGGGTGAGGCCCTTCCGGAATGGAAGTTTCTCTGTCTGCTGGGCCGGAAGCTGGGCTATGGTGAGTACTTCCCTTTCACTGGCGATCGAGAGCTAATAGACGCTGTGCTGGAACGGGCAGGATGGACCGGGCACGAGGCTGCCGTGGCCACGACCCCCGGTCGTGTCCTGGAGACGGGATTCACCACAGCGTCGGGCAAAATCGAGCTGTATAGCCGTCCCCTCCAGGAACAGGGGCACGATCCTCTTCCCACCGCGCCGATGGATTGGCCTGATGATATCCCGTATCCACATTATCTAATTACCGGTGCCAGAGTGCCGCACTTCTACCACTCTCAACATCGCAATATCCCCACCCTCCGGAAAGCCCATCCGCTACCCCTGGCCGAGCTCAGCCAGGCTCGGGCGTCAGAGATAGGAGTGGCCCATGGCGAGGAGGTGAGGATAAAGACGAGGGTAGGTGCCGCCGTGTTCAAGGCGAAGGTAACCGAAGCCATACACCCTGGAACGGTGTCGATACCCCACGGCTGGGCAGGCGAGCATAACGCCAACTGGCTGATAGATGATCTCTCTTGTGATCCTGTAGCTGCCGCTCCCCCCTACAGGGACATGGGCTGCCTGGTCGAGAAACCGTAGGCGATCATGAACAGCATAAGAAAGCTCTCCTCCGCCCCGTTCCTCTCAGCAAACGAGGAAAGCCCTTCCTTCAGCAGGATAATCATCATCTTGCTGGCCCTGGGCTTATTGGTGCGCGTGGCGCTTATGCCCATCTCCTTCCATCCCGACCTCTTCTGGATCACATACCACGCGCAGAACCTGGCCCTGCACGGCGAGGTCACCAAGGATCTGTCAATACAGCCCATTCCCCACCTACTCTACACTGCCACGATATGGTTGTTTCAGCGAGGTCTATCCCCATCTGATCTCGTCTGGCCTGATGAATGGAGGCTCGTGGGCCAGGAGGAGTATCAGGGAGCCTTCGACTTGAGAATGCAGATAGCCAGGGCGCCGCGAATCCACATCACCCTCTTCATCCTGAAACTCCCTCATCTGGCCTTCGATCTGGGCTGCGCCTTCCTATTGCTTGCACTGTTGCGCAGGCGGACCCAGAGGACTATCATCGCCTTCGCTTTCTGGATGTTCAATCCCATCGGTTTATACATCTCTTATCTCTACGGCCGTTACGATGTCGTGGCTGCCTTCTTCGTCCTACTCGGTCTGTACCTCTTCGACCGCTTTCGCCCGCTTTCTTCGCTGGCAGGTCTGACTCTCGCCTTGCTCTCGCGCGTGATAGATGCGGCCTTGGCCCCATTCTTTGTATTCGGAGCGTTCAGGCAACTCAGGCACCAGAAACGTCTTCTCCTGGGGGCTCTCATTCTGATCGGAGTCGTCCTGCTGACGCTTCTCTCCGGGGCACTGCCACGGGTGATTGGTCTCCTAGATCGCGCTCACGGGCAGTTCTTGCTTGCAGCGAAGCTGCCGATCGTCCTCCACGACGAGCTTGTGCTCTTCGTTATCGCCTACGGCCTCCTCTTGTTCAGCAGCCTGGAAAGGGACCTGTCCTCTTATGCGGTGCTTCGCAGGTACTCCTCCATGGTTTTCCTGATCATGTTCTCCCTCGTTTTCTTCAACCCACAGTACTTCTTCGCGCTGTTGCCTCTCTTGGCTCTTGAAATCGCCGACCAGCCTCGACTTCTGTGGTTCCACCTGGTGCAGATCGCTGGCTACGCTATCTACCTGCTGAACTGGGGCTCCCAGACGACATGGTGGCTATTCATGCCCCTCAACCCGGGCCTCTTCTCCCACCTGACCCCGCCGGAACTGATCATTCAGTCGTACACAAACTACAAGGCCGTCATTGCCATCTTCCGCAGCCTACTGACGGCAGCCTCGCTATGGATGGCGTACCTAATCTACAGGACCGTGCCCCCAACGGGCAAGACGGAAATCTGACCCCTCTCGGCAAGATGGGCGAAGGCAAGAAGCAGGCCATTCGTTTCGTAGTTCTCCTCTCAACTGTGTTGGCAGCGGTAGTACTGCCCCAGCGCTTGATCCCTTCAAAAGAGCCGCCCACGTCCGGGACTCTGCCGCCTTTGAGCCATCAAGAACTCAGCCTTCCGCCGATAGCGACAGCATGGTACGTCCCCGACTACCCCGCTCTCGATGCCATGAGAGAGAACGTTGTGCATACCTTCCGACTGTGCGAGACCGAGCTTCAGGGCCTTGATGGTCTCGTCCACGGCCTAGTGCCAGCTCGGGAATATGGAATCATCTTCGTTCGTGACACCTCCACTATGATACCCACACTACAGTATTTCTACGGCGATGACTATTTGAGAACTCCTATCGAAGAGCTTCTGCGACGCCAGTACGGAGTTGATACGGAGAGCGCGGACGGGGACGTCCCTGGCGGTGGGGCGATCAGCGCGGTCATTGCTCCTGATGGCCACATCGACAAAGCCACCACTGTATCCGACGAAGAGACACATTTGATCCACGCCGCCCATCAATACTACCGGATCGCTGGCGGCATAGGC
>JAUWYD010000365.1 GCA_030616025.1 Chloroflexota bacterium | reverse complement strand
CAGTGTACGGGAAGACTGGGCTCTCTTTGGAAACCTCACTACGACCCCTCTTTGAACTGGACTTCATCCCGGCCGGCGCGGCGCCAGTCGACGTCGAGGGAGTGGCCTATGACCTGGCGACCGCTCTGGAGCCAGACCCATCGCACGTCATTACACTTGAGAGATTGTCTCCACCAGAAGGAGAGGACCTGTATGTGGGAGGGGACCCGCTGGTGGTGCGGACCAGCATCGTTCTGGATCGCAATGGCCACCCGGTGCCCGACGGTACGGAGGTGGAGTTCAGGGGGAACTACCTGGAGGGGGAGATCTACTTAGAACCGCAGGTTGTGACCGACACGATTGGCGGAGTGGCGGGGGCCAGTTTCTGGCTTACTGAGCCTGCCCCGGCAGGGCTGATCGAGGTCACTGCGGCGAGCGGAGAGGCGAGTTCAAGACCCTTGGTGGTTAGCCTCGTAGTGCCCGTGACACCTTTCCCTACATTCACCCCCACAGCAACGGCCACGCCCAGCCCCACGCCGACAGCGACACCCGTGCCCGCTACGCCGATAACTCGCCCTACGCCAACAACAACTCCGGTTCCGCCATCCGAGCCACACGTTCATACCGTGGATTGGCTTGACTTTCTGCTGGCTGGTGCAGGAATTGTTGTGGGCAACGTCGTGGGCCGTCGGGCGCGGAGGGGAAGGAGGAAGGGTTGGGAGCGCGAAGTGCAACTCATTCTGTACGGCGTGGCTCTGGGTCTGATAGCCTACATTCTATACGGTCTGGGCCTGCTGAATCCTGCCAGAATTCTGGGCTGGCAAGGCGTGAGTGTGAGGGTATTTCTGCTCTTCTTCTGTGCAGTTCTTGCTTTTCTGCCCGGCGGAGCCGCTTGGCCCAGACGCTCCTAGGCTCTGGCACGCAGTCCGAGGTCAGAATATCGGCTCTGGTTGAGCAATTGTGATCAGGAGTGCCAATAGGAATAGGGCCAAAACGCCTAGGGATAGCCATTTGTGCGGCACGAGGCTTGACCAGATCAGAGCCAGGCGGTCTTGCGTCCTTCTGCCGAGGGAGAGATTCCTTGCCATCGTCAGGTCCTTTCTCATCTCCTGTATCGTCTGATACCGATCATCGGGCCGGATGGTCATCGCCTTGAGGATCAGGTATTCTGTGAGAGAGGAGATGCTGGGGTTGAGGGACCGGGGGCCGGGAAGGCTCTCAGGCTCGAGGAAGCGCTGTTGGGCGTCCGCGGGGGCGCGACCTGTGAGAAGATGGTACAAGGTTGCTCCCAGGGAGTAGATATCGGACCGTGCATCGGTGCGTCCCGTTCCGGCTCCGTACTGCTCCATGGGCGCATAGGTGGGAGTGCCGACCCCCCGCACCAGGGTGATCGTGCTGGGATCACCGAGATCAAAGAACTTGACCAAGCCGAAGTCCACGAGCTTGATGACGTTGTCAGATGTTAGCTTGACGTTGGCTGGCTTCACATCGCGATGGATGATAGGGGGAATGTGTGCGTGGAGATAGATCAGGGCAGCGCATATCTGATCCGCCCACTCAAGGACCTGGCTCTCCGCCAATAGCTGTCCCCTCTTCCGAGCCTGGTCAAGAAGCTCTTTCAAGTTGGGACCTTCGATGTAGTCCATCACCAAGTAATCGCGCCCGTCCTGGGAGAAATAGTCGAAGACCTTGGGCAGATTGAGGTGATCCAGATTGGCCAGTGCGATGGCTTCTCTATGGAACTGTTCTCGGAGCTGACTCTGAACCTGGGGATCCGCATGTGCGGAATAGGATATCTCCTTGAGGGCAAACCTTTTTTCTCGGAGGTGGAGATCTTCGGTCAGGTAGACCGCTCCCATCCCACCAAGCCCTATCAACTCTACGATTCTGTATCTGTCTTGCAGCACAGTCTTGGGAGGTAGCGGGGTCGTCAATGTCTTTTTCCACCTTTCAACGCCGGGAACTAGCGGTAATATGCGTTTGATTGCAGTCCAC
>JAUWYD010000273.1 GCA_030616025.1 Chloroflexota bacterium | reverse complement strand
ATTCATGCCGGGTATCAGCAAGCCTGAGTACCTCGAACTGCGAATCTATCACGCACTGGTTGAGGAAAAGGGGTTCGATCTACTGGCGATGGGCCGGCCCGAGGGTCCCGGGTGCTACTGTGCCGCCAACAACATGCTACGGTCCAGTATAGATCGGCTGTCCAAGTCGTATGACTACGTGGTCATAGATAATGAGGCTGGCTTGGAACACCTTAGCCGTCGCACCACTCAAAACGTTGATCTGCTTCTCATAGTTTCTGATCCCACGATTCGAGGCCTAGCGACCGCGGAAAGGGTGGCCCATTTGATCGAAGAGTTGAAGACTCAAGTGGGTCACATTCGTCTGATTGTCAACCGCGTGGTTCCAAATGAGGAAGGCGAGCCAGAGTTGGCTCCCCAACTGGAAACGTTCATTGCTGATAAGCAGCTCAAACTTGCAGGTCTGATTCCCGTGGACCCCCTCGTAGCCGAATACGATGCCGCGGGCCGACCTTTGGTTGAGTTGCCGGAGGAAACACCTGCACGACGCGCGGTGAAGGCCGCCCTTGATTCCCTCGACGGACTGCTGTAATGCCTCGACGGGCGCTTTGACTCCCATCATCAAGGAGGTAGTGTGTCAAAAATCGCGGTGACTGGAAAAGGCTGGGTGGGAAAGACCACGCTGACCAGCTTGTTGGCCCACATCTACGCTCGGCAGGGAAGAGAAGTTATCGCTATTGATGCTGACCCGTCCCCTAACCTGGCCTGGGCTCTTGGATTCCCTCCCGACCTTGTGACGCAAATCACGCCCATAGCCGAGATGGATGACCTAGTTGAAGAGCGTACTGGTGCTAGGCCGGGAGGCGTGGGAGGGTGGTTCAAGATGAATCCCCGGGTGGACGACATTCCCGAGCGCTTCAGCGCCGCGTACCATGGCATAAGACTGCTGCAACTGGGCACCATCAAGAAAGGAGGCGCCGGTTGCATTTGCCCCGAAAGCGTCCTCCTGAAGGCTTTGGTGACTCACCTCCTCCTCGACCGTGGCTCTCAAGAAGTAATCATCGACATGGAGGCTGGTGTGGAACACCTGGGTCGCGCCACAGCGCAGGCGGTGGATGCTTTCATCATCGTCGTGGAGCCAGGGCGTCGAAGCCTCCAGACCGCCGAATTGATCCAGGGTCTAGCGCAAGACATCGGCATCCCTCGCCTCTATCTTGTAGGCAACGGAGTGCGCGACGAAGCAGACCGACAGTTCATCCAAGAGCAAGGCCCTGACCTCCCCATCCTCGGCTTCCTCTCCTACAGTCCAGAAGCGATTGAGGCAGATATGAAAGGTGTGGCCCTCTTCGAGATGGCCCCACAATTGGTGCGCGAAGCCCAGCTGATCGCCGCCGAACTGGACAAGCAGAAGGCGAGCGACTGACAGAGACGGCCACAGATATCCCTCTGGAGTCACCCTCAGTTGCCTCCGCACAGACATCAGGACTCCCTCGAGTGCAGATTCGCTCTGGTTGAGAGTGCCTGGTTTCTGCAATGGCGTTGCACTTGCCAACAAGTAGCATTTGTGGTATGCTTGAGTGGAGGAGGCAGCATGAGTCATCACGACGAAATAATCGAAGCTCTGCAGCAGATTGGATACCGACTGACACCTCAGCGGATGATGATCCTGGACGCCATCGCCAGCAGTGACGGCCACACCGGCGCCGAAGAGATTCATGAGGCAGCTCGCGCTGCGTACCCCTACCTAGATATCTCTACCGTGTACCGAACGCTCGATCTCTTGAAAGGTTTGCATTTGGTGAGCGAAACGGATCTGGGACGCGGCCACGCCCAGTATGAGTTGCTGAGCAGAGGGCTCCATCACCACTTGATCTGTAGAGAATGCGGCGGAATACTGGACATGGACAACTCTTTCTTGAACCCCCTCCGGCAGTCCATAGACCAACAGTACGACTTCCACTCCGAGATAGAGCATCTGGCCATATTCGGCATGTGCAGCGCCTGCAATGCCAATCTCCCGGGATAATCACGGAAGGAAGCACCTTTGCCAACTGGACCCTCACCGTGTGCCAGAGACGAACAGGGCTCAGCGGAGAATCGTCTTCACAGGCAAACTAGACGAGTGCGGAGGCCGAAACAGTGATCGTTGGTGCGACGTGGCTCATGCCCGTGCTCTCGCCTAGGCTGATGCACATCCCGGACGGCTTCTTGTCCCTTGTCACTGCAGGAATGGGTTGGGCACTCTCGATCTTGGTGTTGGCATACGCCGTCGCTCGCACCAACCGGCAGCTAGGGGAAAGGCAAGTACCCCTGATGGGTGTCATGGGCGCGTTTGTCTTCGCCGCTCAGATGCTGAACTTCCCCGTCGCTGGCGGGACGTCGGGGCATCTGATTGGAGGCGCCTTAGCCGCAATCCTGCTGGGGCCTTGGGCTGGCATGCTTGTCATGACCAGCGTGGTGGCGATCCAGGCCCTCCTCTTCCAGGATGGCGGCTTGGTAGCACTGGGAGCTAATATCCTCAACATGGCGGTGATCACCTGTCTGGTGGGCTACTCCACATGGATCTGGCTCCAGAGAATCATAGGGGATGGAGCTTGGAAGAAGATGGCTGGCGTTTTCTTGGCTGGCTGGGTCTCGGTCTTCGTGGCCTCCTTGGCCTGTGCATTGCAGCTCGGTATCTCCGGTTCCTTACCGCTGAAGATCGCTCTGCCTGCCATAGGAGGCATCTATGCCCTGATCGGCATCGGAGAGGGACTCATTTCTGTAGCCACCATGGCCTTCATGACCGCCGCTAGGAGAGATCTTGCAGAGTCACGACCAAGAGCGGAACTGGGGGAATAGATGAGAAACAAGGCTTGGTGGATAGCCGGTTTGATCATCGCTTTGGCACTGACCATCGTTTCCCCTCTGGCATCACGTCTGCCTGATGGACTTGAGAGAGTGGCTGAGGATCAGGGCTTCATGCACTTAGCATGGGATTCGTTCTATGAGATCGTTCCCGGCTATGTCC
>JAUWYD010000162.1 GCA_030616025.1 Chloroflexota bacterium | reverse complement strand
CACTCCCTTCGGGATTGACTGCCAGGCCCCTATGTCCTATAATCCTATTGCTTTATCCCATGCGCAATACTGCCCGCTCAGGAATCCTCCGATGGAGATGAGCATTGTCATCCCCGCCCTCAACGAGGGGAGCAATCTAAGGGTGCTTCTACCCCGGCTCCACCGAGTTGTCTCAGCTCTGGAGACAGAGGGGTATGAGACCATCGTGGTTGATGGGGGATCCACCGATGACACTGCGAAGGTCGCCAGCAGCCTGGATGCAGGAATCATAGTTCAGCAGGAGCCAGGCTATGGTGGAGCGCTGAAGGCTGGCTTCCAGGCCGCGGATGGCGAATACATCCTGACCCTTGACGCCGACCTATCCCATGACCCCGATTTCATCCAGCCGATGTGGGAGGCGAGGCGAGAGGCAGAGGTCATCGTCGCCTCACGATATGTTCCGGAGGGCTCAGCGCAGATGCCCTTGGTCCGGAAGGTGCTCAGCATCATCCTGAACAGGTCTTTCACCAAGGGCCTATCCTTACCGCTCCACGACATCTCCAGCGGATTCCGCCTGTACCGTTCCTCAACGGTGAAGAATATGCCCATCGAGAGTTCCGACTTCGACGTCTTGGAGGAGATTCTCATCCGATGCTATGCCCAAGGCTGGAGGATCAAAGAAATCCCTTTCCAATATCTTCCAAGACAGCGAGGGGATTCCCACATCAGCCTCCTCAGGTTCGGTCTTGCTTATCTGCGGACCTTCCGCCGCATGTGGGAATTGAGAAACTCGATCATGTGCGCTGACTACGATGACCGGGCCTTCGAGAGCCGTATTCCGCCACAGAGGTACTGGCAGCAAGAGAGACATCGCATAGTCACTGGGTTTGCCGCCAGCGCCGGCTCATGCCTGGACATAGGATGCGGGTCAAGCAGGATACTCGCCAGCCTGGAGCAAGTGGTAGGAGTTGACATCCTCCTCAGGAAGCTGAGGTGGTCCAGGAAGTATGAGAAACCTCTAGTCAACGCCTCCATCTTCGATCTGCCCTTCTGCGATGCCACTTTCGATTGCGTGATTTCGTCCGAAGTGTTAGAGCACATCCCTGCCAGCGACAAGCCCTTTCTGGAGATGCGACGCGTTCTGAAGGACGATGGTCGCCTGATCCTGGGAACGCCCGACTATGGAAGGTTGTCCTGGCGCATCATCGAGGGCTTATATCACCGCCTGATACCTGGCGGGTATGCCGATGAGCACGTGACGCAGTACAAGAAAGAAGAATTGGTGCGGTCCATGGAGGAGTTCGGCTTCCTCCTCCTGGATGCCAGGTACGTACTAGGTTCAGAGATGATACTGCTCTTTCGCAAGGCCGAGATCCCTTGATGACCTGAGTGGGTGGCTTGCTATTACGGCAAGGCATTAGGTCGACTAGGACCGGATATCAGGGAGAACGCAACAGGTGCTGGAACCCTTCTACTGCCCGGCCTCCGTGGCCGTCATCGGCGCCTCTCGAGACGAGAACAAGCTTGGTCACGCCGTCCTCAAGAATCTTCTCGAATGTGGCTACGAAGGCCAGATCTACCCTATCAACCCCAAGGCCGAGGAGATACTCGGCCAACGCGCCTATCCCAGCGTCCTGGCCGTCAATGGCGACATAGACCTGACAGTCATCGTCGTACCTCAACGATTCGTGGCTGCCGTTCTGGAAGAGTGTGGGCAAAAGGGCGTCAAAGGCGTAATCGTGATCACCGCAGGTTTCCGCGAGATGGGCGGCGAGGGCATCAAAAGGGAGAAGGCACTGGTTGAGATCGTGCAACGGTACAACATGCGCATGCTAGGCCCCAACTGCCTAGGAGTCATTGACACTATCTGCCCCCTTAACGCAACCTTCGCCAGGGGGATGCCTCGCCGAGGTGACATAGCCATGATGTCCCAGTCTGGCGCCCTATTGATCGCCATCCTCGATTGGGCCCTGGGTGAGGAGGTGGGCTTCTCCCGTTTCGTGAGCTTGGGCAACAAGGCCGACATCGATGAAACGGACCTCCTGCAATTATGGGACGAGGATCCTTATTCGAAGGTCATCGTGGCCTATCTGGAAGGCATCACCGACGGGGTGAAGTTCATGGAAATCGCTCAGCAGGTCACGACGGACACCCCCATCATCGCCATAAAAGCGGGCACCAGCGACGCCGGCGCCCGTGCAGTCTCCTCCCATACGGGCACGTTGGCAGGCTCAGAGAGAGCGTACGACGCCGCTTTCAAGCAAGCAGGGGTAACAAGAGCTGACTCGGTGGAAGAGTTGTTTGACTATGCCCACGCCTTCGCCCAAGCCCCACCGCTCAAGGGCGATAGCATCGCTGTGGTCAGCAACGCCGGTGGTGCTGCGATCATGGCTACTGATGCCCTCGATCGAGCGCAACTGCGCCTGGCCTCTCTTGAAAGAGAGACTATAGAACTGTTGCAGACTCGCCTCCCACCCGGATCCAGCGCCCTCAATCCTGTGGATGTGCGAGGTGATGCTGACGAAGAGAGATACAGGTTTGCCCTGGATACCGTGTTGCGCGATGAGAACGTGGATGGCGTGATCGCCATCCTAATTCCGCAGGCGGTGACTAAGGTGGCGGAGACCGCGAATGTCATCGCCGACGTCGTGCAAGGACATGACAAGCCTGTGTTGCCCTGCTTCATGGGGCAGCATACGACCCAAGTCGGCATCGAGATCCTTCGCGATCGCAAGATTCCGAACTATCATTACCCGGAACGGGCTGTGAATGCCATGAGGGCCATGGTGGGACGCTGGCGATGGTTGGAACGGCCTCCGAGGGAGATTGAGAGGTTCGATGTCCGCCGTGATCAGGTAGAGCGCGCACTAGCGCAGGTGCGGGCCGACGGTCGACTCACGGTCGGAGATGCCGAGGCGAGACAGATCATGAAAGCGTACGGGATCACCATTCCTCAGGCGCAGCTAGCCCATGATCCAGATGAGGCCGTCGAAATAGCGCAAAGAATCGGTTATCCAGTGGTCATGAAGATAGCCTCTCCCGACATCCTTCACAAGACGGACATCGGTGGCGTGAAGCTCAATCTGATGGGAGATAGCGACGTCAGGGATACCTTCGACTTGCTGATGTATCGCGCCAGCCGATATATGCCCCAGGCCGACATCTGGGGTGCCCTGGTACAGAGAATGGTCCCCCAGGGCAAGGAGGTCATCATAGGCATCAATCGCGATCCCCAGTTCGGACCGTTGTTGCTCTTGGGGCTGGGAGGCATCTACGTCGAGGTCCTCAAGGATGTTAGTTTCCGCATCGCTCCCATAACTCGCTGGGAGGCCGAGGAGATGATCACGGAGCTGAGGTCTTACCCCTTGCTGCGGGGGCTTCGGGGTGAGAAACCGTCCGATTTGGAAGCCATCGCAGACTGTATGCTACGGGTCTCTCAGCTGGCGGTGGATTTTCCTGAGATTGTGGAACTGGACGTCAATCCGCTGATCGTCCATGAGGAGGGCAAAGGAGCAGTGGCTATAGACATGCGCCTGGTACTGGCCTGACTCGGATTCAAGGCCATTTGGCTGGAGAGGCTGCATCGCAGAATTGGCGGGAGTTCGGGACAATGGTCGGCCACACAGGTAATGCAAGCTTTCACTCCGCCCAGTCTAGTATCCTGAGTAGCGCGGAACAACGTGGAGCGCGTATCGAAGGGTGCGGGTCTACAGCGACTGGTCACGTTTGCCGCATCCTTCGATACGGCCTTCAGTACGGTTCGGCCGACTCAGGATGCTTCGATGTCTGGCGCTACAAACTTGGGACGCACCCTGCTGGAGGGAAAGCCTTGTATCACGCGGGTTGGCCATGCAAGAGGGAAGAGAGGTAGCTCAATGGCAACATTATACGTCGCGTCAACAGAAAGCGCATCAGGGAAGACCGCCCTCTGCGTAGGCTTGGGCAAACGGCTACAGAGGGACGGTTTCTCCGTAGGCTACATGAAACCTATCAGCTTGACCGCCAGACCTCTGGAGGGAGTGGTAGTTGACGAGGACGTACAGTTCATCAAAAAGGAGCTTGAACTCCAAGAACCGGTCTCCGATCTGGTGCCCATACCTCTCGACCCCCTTGCCGTAGAATCCATCATGAAGCAGCAAGAATGGCTGGACTACCCTGAAAGGCTCCTGGAAATCCACACTCGCGTTGCCAAAGACAAGGACGTGATGCTGTTAGAAGGCGTGGACCGTC
>JAUWYD010000295.1 GCA_030616025.1 Chloroflexota bacterium | reverse complement strand
GAGGAACGGTGCGCCTCATGAGGGTCAGTAAGGCACAGGCTACTGACCTCGAAGGCACGGACCTACTGCTCTTGGGGTGCCCCACGCAACGTCGGAAGCCCACCGATGCAATCCGGGCCTTCCTGGACAGCACCCCTCACTCCACCCTAGAAGAGATACGGGCGGCCGCCTTCGACACGCGCTACCACAAGCCTCGGTTGTTGACTGGTTCCGCGGCCAGGGCGATCGCCAAGCGGCTTCGCAAGGCGGGGGCCTCGCTGCTGCTGCCACCAGAGAGCTTCTTCATCGCCGCCAGGGAGGGCCCTCTGGAAGAGGGCGAACTCGAGCGAGCACGCGACTGGGCTCACCAGGTTCTCGACGAACTCGAACCATAGAACCGGCACTGGCACTGCTGGGAGATTGTAATCGGGCGACGGGTCCGCGCCTGGCTGGATACAAGGCCTGACTGGCCAGCGTCCCTCTGAACTGTCAACAAGGAGACAAAACATGCCGAGGACGATGCTTGAGACTCGAAACCTGGTGAAGCGCTACAACGGCTTCACCGCGGTAGACGATCTCTCCTTCGAGGTGTATGACGGAGACATCTTTGGCCTCCTCGGACCGAATGGAGCCGGGAAGACCACCGCCATCCGCACCATCATGGACATCTTCAAGCCCGATGAGGGCACCATAACGGTCCTTGGAGAACCGCCTGGTGTAGCGCGGCGGCGGATCGGATACCTGCCTGAGGAGCGCGGCCTCTACCGCGACCTCAAAGTGCTCGACGTCCTGGTCTACCTGGCTGAACTGAAAGGCAGACCACGGTCGCTCGCCCGCGAGCACGCACTCGCCTGGCTGGAGCGGGTAGATCTGAGCGACTGGGCCCGTCGAAAGGTCAGGGACCTCAGCCGGGGGATGCAGCAGAAGCTCCAATTCGTGGCCAGTGTGGTGCACGACCCACAACTCCTCATCCTGGACGAGCCTTTCCAGGGCCTGGATCCCATCAACGTCGATTTGCTCAAGGGGCTGGTACGAGAACTTCAAAGGGATGGGAAGACGGTGATGCTGAGCGCCCACCAGATGAACCTGGTGGAGGCCCTGTGTGAACGCATCCTTCTGATAGACGACGGGAAGGCGGTGCTCTACGGTTCGCTGGACGAGATCAAACGGAGTTACTCTCCAGGCACGGTGCGCCTGCGGACGTCCGCCGCCCTCGAGGCGCTGCCTGGGGTGGCCCGGGTGGAGCAGCGGGACGACACCTATACCCTCACGCTAAAGGGGATCACTCCCCAGGATCTGCTGACAACACTGGTGGAGAAGAAGATCCCCGTGGAGGTCTTCGAGGTGGCCACCGCACCGTTGGAAGACATTTTCATCGCCGTGGTGAAGGAGAGGGACAATGCGTAGAGTCCTGATCATAGCTCGACATGAATACCTGGTCAACGTTCGGCGGGTGGGGTTTATCGTCATGACCGCCCTGGTGCCCCTCCTGGGAGCTGCCGGCCTGCTCATCGCCGCCTTCTTCGGAGGGCAGGCCGCTGCCTTCTTCGCCAGCACCTTTGTCCCAGAGACGAGGGAGATCGGAATGGTGGATCGCCTGGGGACCTTCACGCCCATCTTGCCCCAATACCAGGACACCGTGCAACTGTTCGGCGACGAGGAAGCGGCAAGGGCCGCCCTCCAGGCCGATGAGATCGCCAGCTTGCTGGTCATTCCTGAGGACTACATCGAGACCGGCCGGGTGATAATGACCAGCAAAGGGGGCGGGTTCAGTACGGCACTACTGGAGGACTCTGACACTATGCAGGCCTTCTTTGTAGATCATCTGCTAGGCGAGGAGGTGGACGCAGCGCTGCGGGAGCGCGTGGCCGATCCCATCGAGCCCGTATTAGTCAGTCTGGAGGAAGAGGGTGAGCCCGAAGGTGGACCGCTGAGCATCGTTCTCAACCTCATCGTGCCCTACTTCCTGGGCATCCTCCTGGTCATGACCATCTTCGTCACCTCCGGGTACTTGCTCCAAAGCGTAACCAAGGAAAAGACGAGCCGTGTGATGGAGATCATACTCTCCTCCGTCACAGCTCGGGAGTTACTAGCCGGAAAGGTGCTGGGGTTAGGAGCACTGGGCCTCACCCAGGTAGTCATCTGGCTGCTTTCATCCGTTGCACTGAGCGGTGGAGCGGTGGGACTTCTGGGTGTAGCCCTCCCACTGCTGGTCCGCCCCCAGGTCTTGATTCTGGGAGTAGTCTACTATGCCCTGGGCTTCGTGGTCTACGCAGTGTTGATGGGAGGAGTGGGGGCTCTGGGCACCACGCAGCAAGAATCACAGCAACTGGCGGGCATCTTCTCCATCATGGCTGCCATTCCTCTGATGCTGGGCGGGTTCATGTTCTCCAACCCCAACATGACCATCGTGAGAGTGCTCTCCTGGTTCCCACTGACCGCGCCCACGATGATGCTGCTGCGCCTTCCAATGACAGAGGTCCCGCTAGTGGACATCGTCGGGAGCATCGTGATGCTCATTATCACCATCCCTGTCATACTGTGGGCAGGGAGCAAGGTGTTTCGAATGGGCCTCCTGATGTACGGTAAGAGGCCGGGCCTCAGGCAAGTGCTCAGGGCACTGCGCCAGGCTTAGCAAGCTCAGCGGGGGAGAAGCCTATGAGTGACAAGATTCTGGTTGCCTACGCCACCAAAGCCGGATCCACCGCCGAGGTAGCGGAAGCCGTCGGGGAGGAACTCCGCAACATGGGGGCCGAAGTTGACGTACGGCTGGCC
>JAUWYD010000348.1 GCA_030616025.1 Chloroflexota bacterium | reverse complement strand
TCCCCATGAGCTCCCAAAGATCAATCGATCGGGGGTCGGTCTCCAGCTTGAGCATCATCGCGGCCAGCAAATCACCAACGAAGTCCTTGCGGTGAACCCACCAGTCACCGCTCTGACCCTCACCCCCGGGTGAGGCCCAGTATTGTTGCATCAGGTCCATCGCATTGGCCGCAGTCACCTGTTCTCCGTATTCCTCCAGATGAATCGGTGCCATCGCTGCCACGAGGGATTCCACAGCCGCCAAGTCCGTAGCGATCACACCATCTACCAGCACTCCCTGGTCCAACTGGTACAAGTCGCGCGCGACCTGGGCGGTGGTGGGGAAATCCGGGTACCAATTGGCGTCCCTAAGGAGCCATATCTGGGCCAACATGTACCTCTCCAAGGGTTCGGGGGGCAACGGGTGGTCCTGGGAAAGGTCATCCACCGCGTAGCTATCGCGGAAATCCAGGTCCGTTATCTGCCCATCATCTATGCGCAGCAGTGCCACGCTGCTGATGAATCCTCCAGTGGCCCGCAACTCGTGTTCGTTCTGTGCCAGAAGAAGATAGGTGCGAGGCTCATCGACCCCCAATAGATAGGGGGCCACTACCAGCCCTTGCACTCCCGTCTCCAACAAGGGCAGGTATCTGTCCAACCGCTCCAAGAGTTGCGCCACCTTAGGTGAGAGGCGCTCGGCGTCTATCCCCTCCCTGCGTTGCCTGACTGCCTCTAGTTCGGCCTGCGCTGCTGCAAAGCGAGGCTGCCCGTCCGCGAGAGCCGCCGCCACCGCCTGCCCGATGCTCACCTCAGAAGAAGCTTCCTCAGACCCGTCGAACATGCCTACCAGCGGACTCACGCCCTCGAAGATCAAGTCGCCGGCGCTTGATATGCCGATGCCGATCTCCAACAGATCCCGAGCCGCTGACACGTCTCCACCAACGACGGGCACCCAGCCCATATGGGGGGCCAGGACCAGGACAGGCCCCAACTCCGTCTTGATACCCGCCAGATGGTTCCCCGCCTCGACTAGGTCACTGCGCACGCCTTCCAACTCTTCCGCTCTTAGACTGGAGAAGAGATCTCCTTGCCCTCTCGCCTCCAGGTTGGCCAAGTGCTGTCGCAGAGACCCCACGTGGCCCATCACCCGGACATACTTCACGCAGCTGATGACGCCCAGGCACGCCAGGAGGATGACGACTGAGAGGACGATGACTGCAATTCTCGCTCGTCGAGACACGGCCCTTTCTCCAGGCCTCTAGCCAGCCCTGCAGAACCACAAAGGCAAGTAACCCGCACCGCTCGCTGAGACTAGTATATCACAGGGAGGTCGAACCCACAATGGCCGCCCCGCCTGACCTGCAAGAACCGCTTTGCACACAGGAGAGTGTCTTGTTTCTCCCTATCGTCGACCTTAGCTGGCGGAGCGCATCTCCGTCTGGCGGCGAGACCCACACCCAAACCGGTGGCACGCCAGACATCGAGCGCGCCGCAACTACGGTCGCGTCAGTTGAGACCAGTGTCGAAGGCCGATGGCAGGGTCTCTACTCAGAAGAAGGGTAAGGGAACCTTGGCCAGGAGGATGCCAGCGAGGATAGCCGACGAGAAACTGATGGCAGTTTTGGCGAAGAAACGCATCTGCAGAGGGGAGTCGTGCCACTCCGCCCTTTGGAGAAGAACCCGAGGCACGAACGCGAAAGGCACTAGATACTTGAGTCCAACAAGCATCAGCGCCACGCCGCCGACCCGCTCCAGAGCACCTAGCCACCTGTCACTTGCGGCAATCGCGATCCTCTCCTCTCCGGCGAGAAGTGCAACCATCGTCTCCCTCTCCACAATGGGCACAGTCCAGAACAGGAAGATCAGACCGATCATATACGCGATCAGACGGTCCCACTGGAGGTTGTCGGTCAGGGCAGGGATGGCTGCGTGGCGGACCAGCGACGCTTGGGTGACGCCGACGATGACCGCAAGCACACTCACATGAAGGGCCTGATCAATAGCCAGGTACAGAAGGCCGCGCCTCTCCGAGTAGGTCAACAGGAAAGCCCTACTGCCGTCAATGACGATGTGGGAAACAGCCAGGAACAGCAGGCACAGCCAGTACCACCAGTGGTCCAGGACCGTCCA
>JAUWYD010000386.1 GCA_030616025.1 Chloroflexota bacterium | reverse complement strand
CGCCGGCTACCGACTGGAAGATGTTCTGATGGGCGTTTGCAACGGCCTGGTGCGCAACTACCTGGCCATGCTGTATCGAAAGGTAAGCCCCCCTCCCTACACCTTCCAGGGCGCCACCAGTAAGAATGTGGCTCTCAGATTCGCGTTGGAGCAGCAACTCGATGCCGAGGTTATCGTGCCTCCGCATGCTGAGTGTCTTGGAGCTTTTGGTGCCGCCATTCTCGCCCTCGACAATCGCCCCGTCCGGACTCAGTTCAAGGGTTTCCAACTGGCTGGCTTCGATTACCAGATCAGGTCCTTCATCTGCCAGGACTGCGAGAATCACTGTGAGATAACGGAGATCGTGCAGAGCGGCGAACCCATCGCCAGCAACGGTTCTCGATGTGGAAAGCTGAACTTCTAGAGAGGCTTAGAATGACGGCTTCAGCCCTGAGGATAAGCTAAACCAAGGTCGCGCCGGGCCTAAGCGCACCCCTACAGGACCGGTTTGGGTGCTCCCTGTACGTCTCTTGGAGGAGGGAGTCACAGGTCGCAGGCAGAGTTCGCGCCACACAAAGAGACGGCCATCCGCGCTTGGACGGATGGCCGTTCTCGAATATCGTACCTGGCACGAAGGTCACAGCGCTCGAAGGAATTCTGGTCGCAGGACCGACTCTCCCTCGCCCAGAGCGCGGTCGATGGTCAGCAAGAGTCGTTCCTGATCTTGCGGTAGCGTCCCCGCTAGAGGAAGATAGTTGGACGCATGGTTCGTCCTGAATATACACTGCGATACCCTCTCCATGTTCTCGATGATGACCCTCATTTCCTTGAGCATCTCGAGTGGCTCAGGAACCACGAATTCACCTGCCGCGACCAACCGGTGAAGCTCCGTACCGGGCACCACCATCAAGCTCAGCAATGAGAAGTAGGCGGGATCCATCGCACTCACTGCCTGGCCGGTGTCCACGGCGTGTTGATGCCACAGATCCACGCCCCCCAGGCCCAAGACGGCGATGACCGACACCGCGAGGCCCGCTTCCTGCGCCTTCTTGACCGCATCGATCATCTCTGGTGAGGTGGCACCCTTCTTGGCTCGGCGTAGTACCTCGTCATTCCCGCTCTCCAGCCCAAGATAGATGATGGACAGCTTCCCATCCAAGAGCTCCTTCAACTCCTCGTCGGTCTTGCGCAGGATATCCTGCGCGTTGCCATAGATGCCCACCCTCTCCAGCCTGGGGAAGGCTTGATCCAGGGCGCCAAGGATGGACACCAGCCGCCGATTGCTGAGCACCAAGGCGTTACCGTCAGCCAGGAATACGCGACGCGTCTCAGGCATGTACGATTCGGCCATCCTGATGTCCTCCATCACCTCAGCGGCTGGCCGCGCCTGGAAGGGCTTATCTAGATAGGTGCAGCAGAAGATGCACTCACTATGAGAGCAACCGTACGTCACCTGCAATATGTAGCTTCCCGCCTCGCTTGGCGGTCGAACAACATTGCCGTGGTATCGCATTCAGGCTTACCTCAAGTCGGCCGAGTCCTAGAACCCAGTATAGTCCGAGCGGACGACCTCTGTCAAATCTCTCGAGGCACCATCAGCGTGCCCCAGGAAAGCAAAGAGCCCCTGGACGGGGCCCCTTGCTTTGCACCCTAGCTCATCCTCGGGAGGTGAGCCAGGGTGCTGATACTTCTACTATCGTCCATTGGCACCACCTCCTTCTATATAGAATGGCTCGCTAATAATGAA
>JAUWYD010000241.1 GCA_030616025.1 Chloroflexota bacterium | reverse complement strand
GGCCCAAGCGTTTTCTTTCTCTAGCGCTCAACATATTTTCACCTCTTGTTTTGCTATTTTTATAAGAATTTCGTTTTTGGGCTTGCTGCAAATCTCTCATAATTTTTCCCAGTTTCCACCTACTGACATCCTAGAATGAGGTTATCACACCGAAACCGACGAGGTCAATGACTCAAAAAGCGACACAAATTCCCCGAGATCTCCAAGCCGTCAAGTTCAAGATAGATTCGGCCCTCCAATAGACAGAGAACAACCAAAAAAGCCCTCAGAAATACTTCCCTTTTTCCTCGGCTGCCATAAGAAACCCCTGCTGATGAGGCGGAGGCGGCCGTTCGGCTTCAAAGGTCAGCTCGAGATGGCGGATGATCCTGTCGATGGTCTTAGTTTCTTCGATAAAAGAGATGACGCTCATCTGGCCACCACATGCGGGGCAACGTAGGGGATCCACTTCATAGACCTTGCGGATCATCTCTGCCCAACCTTTGGAAGGGAGATGATATTCTCCTTCAATGATAGGAGGATGAGAAGAACCAACCCCAGCTTCACGCATTTTGCCCCTGTGGGCATTGGAATAGAGGCTGTAGTAGCGGATCATGACCTGACCCTTGTCAGGAATGTGTGAGGTGACTCTGGCGATGAACTCCAGATAATCCATTGGCTCTTCCTGGGAGCCATGTCTTGAATGCTGATCTGTCTCATCAAAGAAAAGCCGCTTGAGAGAAAGCAGAGGCCGGATCATGTATTTGCCGACTCTCTCTGCCTCGCTTTTGGTCTGAGTCCTGACCTGGCTGTGGACGTTGAAACCTGTGTGTCACATCAGACCTCAGCTGACTTGCCCAAGGACCTCCTGGACGGCACGTTCGGCCTCGCCCATCGCTGCCTCGGCCATGGCATCGGAGGCGGCGTCGGCGTTGGCGATGGAGATGCGCCCGAAGCGCTTCCGCCCAACCACCCAGGTGCGCTTCTCCTCAGGCCACTCGCTCGGATAGTACGCCACGGCGCCATCGATCGGGTCGTACCCGTAGGCGTAACCGTGCGCCCAGCGGTTGACGGTGATCGCCTCAATGTCCCGGGCCGGGTCGAAGCCCCCGTCGGCAAGAATACGACTGAGCTGGTCGCGGATCTTGCGCTCGAAGGTCTCGAAGGTCGTGCTCAGAAGGTCCCACCGCCCCGCCTTGAACTGCTTGGGCGCCGGCAGGCCGGAGCTCAGCGGAATAGGAGTACGGCTGAGCTCGAGGACCATCGGCTCCTCGGGGGAGCCTGAGCAGCGGTACTTTCCCATGCTGATGGGAGGGCTCAGGCTGACACTCTGGTGATAGCTCCCCGGGCATCTAACGCTTCGAAGCCCCAGCTTCGCAAACGATTTCCAGTTGCGGATCAGCACTCTCCCGTAGATGTGGACCGACTTGAGAGCGTGCGAGAGAGCTTTCCTCTGGCGCTCGGGAAGCTCGGGGCAAAGACGGGGGATGATCGCGTTGTTGCAGGCGAGAATACAGTTGCTCGCCCGCACCCGCTGTGCCTTTCCACCACGTACGTAGGTGACTTCGAGTTCCTTGGACGTTTGCGGATCGCCGAGATGCCGAACCCGAACCCCAGTACTGTTGAGCCGGATCCGCACCGGCGCGTCTTTTTGGTCCAGCTTGGCGTAGTCGAACCGCGCCGTGACGATGTCCTCCATGGTGCTGCCGGGCGCCACCTGCGGAACCATGGCCCGCACCATCAGCCGCGTGATCGACGCGATGCCGTCGGGAAAGCGGAAGTACTGCCGGCTCTCCCGGCGCTCCTCCTCCTTGGGAAACCCCAGTCCCTGAAAACCCGGAGAGCCGCTGTCCAAAGCGATCCATGCCGGGAGGGCGTCAATACCTACGGCCCAATAGCCCGAGAGTGAGAAGTAGGGGATCACACCCGGATCGACCTTGGCCACATCGAGGAGAAAGTCTTGATAGGTCATCTTCTGCAAGCGGGCTTTCTTCTCCGGCAGCGACAGACCGGGGAGGTAGTCGATGCGCCCCTCGTACAGCCGAGCGACGTCTTTTCGGGCCGCCTCCGACAGCGGCGTCATCGCCAAAAACTTCGCCCAGGGAAGATCGCGTTCACCGACGACCAGGCGTTCGCTTCCGAAGGTCTCCTTGTCGAAGAAGACACCGCGGCGCAGATTCAGCGATCGGTAGAGGTCTCGGTCCTCGAACTCCGAGTAACGTTCTACTTCGAGGCCCAACTCCCGCAACGCGGCCTGGGAGGCATCACCATAGACGCGGAGATCCTCAATGTAGACGCAGCCCCCGTTCGCGAGCAGCAGCCTTCCATTATAATGGAACTCGTTGCGATTGCAATGGCCCCCGAAGTAGTCGTGGCTGTCCAACACCAGGATACGGGCCTTCGGTCCCGCCTGCCGATGGAAGAAGTAAGCTGCCGATAGCCCGCTGATACCAGCCCCCACCACCACGAGGTCGTAGCGCTCGCCGGTATTGGCCTCCGGGCCCAGCTCATCCCATGTCTTGCCGTCGCAGAGCGCGTGGGCTACCTCGAACGAGCCGGGGTGGTCGCCCCGCATCCCCGTCTGTCCCGGGGGGTAGTATCCAGGCTCCTTCTCGGGAGCAGGCCAGGGGAGGGGTGTGCCCAAAGCCTCGACCAAGGGAAAAGATAACAGGGAGCCCGTCACCGCCACTCTGACCCCGTTTAGGAAATCGCGGCGAGTGATGGGCCGGTCCATACCTAGGTTACGATCACGAGAATTCATCAAGTCACCTCCTGACAGTTAACATTTATAAGTATTTCGTTTTTGGGCTTGCTGCAAATCTCTCATAATTTTTCCCAGTTTCCACCTACTGACATCCTAGAATGAGGTTATCACACTGAAACCGACGAGGTCAATGACTCAAAAAGCGACACAAATTCCCCGGGATCTCCAAGCCGTCAAGTTCAAGATAGACTCGGCCCTCCAATAGACAGAGAACAACCAAAAAAGCCCTCAGAAATACTTCCCTTTTTCCTCGGCTGCCATAAGAAACCCCTGCTGATGAGGCGGAGGCGGCCGTTCGGCCACAAAGGTCAGCTTGAGATGATGGATGATCCTGTCGATGGTCTTAGTTTCTTCGATAAAGGAGATGACGCTCATCTGGCCACCACATGCGGGCAAACCCACAACGCGGATTGCCGCAGTCCAAATAGCGCTCCACTACCTCCTTGATGATGGGTCGGAGGAAGCCGGACTCTCTCTCAAAACAGGACTCATATTCAGCCAGGAACTGGTCAAAGTAATGGAAGAGCACAC
>JAUWYD010000063.1 GCA_030616025.1 Chloroflexota bacterium | reverse complement strand
ATGGAGGTACTGGAGATGACTCAGGGCCGCCTCGATGTCCTTGTGGGCCATGACGAGGTCGTATTGCCGGCCCTGGCAGGTGGTTGTCGCGGCATGATCCTAGCCAGTGCTCAGGTCTTCCCCGAGATATGGCAAGAGTTGTTCCGCAAGGTACAGGAAGGTGATCTAGAGGCCGCCCGCCAGCTCCAACTGAAGGTGCAGAAGCTGGCCCGTATCTTCGTTCGCCATGGAGGCGGAGTCGCTGTCAAGGCAGCCTTGAACATGATGGGGGTGAAGGTCGGTCGGCCCCGGCGTCCCCTCAAGCCGGTCGGCGGAGCCATGATCCACGAGACCAGAGCGGAGATCCAGCTTGAGTTGGAGAAGCTGGAAAAGATACAACCACAAGAGATGAGTTGGGCCATGCCGGAGGGACCCTTGGGGGAGAGGTTCACCGATATCGGCATCACCGCTGACATGATCGAGGGGAATAGCACGCTCTTGGGAAGTGCTGCCGAAGGCAAGGATCCAGAGACGGTGGGCATAGACCTGATCGTGGGTCCAAAGAGCGGTCCCGTTGGGGAGGCCTACGCCAGGCAACTTACGCACCCAAGTCATGGGTACGAAGCATTGACCACCATCGCTGAGCCCAATCTGACGGTGAAGCCCTCGACGCTCATCGTACCGACTATTGAACTGGTGAATCTCCGTCAGGCGAGCATGGTCTACGGTCCCACACAAGCAGCAGTAGCCAAGGCTATCATTGACAACATAGAGGGAGACGCCATCCCCCGCGGAGCCTTGGACGAGCAGGTCATGATCGCCAAGGCCACTGTCCACCCCAGAGCCCTGGACCGACATCAGTTGTACGCCAACGTCCACGCGGCCATGGATAGGGCAATCAAGATGGCATATGGAAAGCAGCGATAGAGATGAGGTGCTACCAGGAGACAGTATGAGAGAGTGCAAGGTGGAAGAGAACACGGCGGAGTGCGCTTGCACCTATGAACCTTGCAGCCGCAAGGGTCTTTGCTGTGAGTGCATCAAATATCACTGGAGCCATCGCGAACTGCCGGCTTGTGTCTTCCCTCCAGAGGTGGAGAGAACATATGACCGGTCCATTGGCCGGTTCGTCGCCACCCAGAGCCGTCGCTAGTCCACGAGGTTCCTTTCTCTCTGTGGAACACCCTTTGACCGAACTCACTTATGGTGTCGGAGGCGATCAACATGGCTGGCAAACCAGACTGGCTGAAGGGGATCCTCCCGGCGCTGGTCACCCCCTTCACTGCTGAAGAGGAGATTGACGAGGAGGCGATGCGTCGCCTTGTGCGCCATGTATTGCCCCACGTGAACGGTGTGGTGCCGGTCGGCACTACCGGGGAGTTCGTGTATCTGTCGGAGGAGGAGAAACGGCGCGTAATTGACATCACCGTTGATGAAGTGGGAGGTCAGCTACCGATCATCGCCGGCACGGGCTGCACAAACACCAGAGACACCGTGGCCCTCACGGAGTACGCCCGGGACGCCGGAGCCCACGCGGCCTTGGTGGTGGCACCCTTCTACTTCAAGCCCACCTTCAATGAGGTGTACGAGCACTATCAGGCCGTGTCCAAGGTGGGCCTACCCATCATCCTCTACAACATCCCGCAATGTGCAGGTACTCACTACAGGTGGTGGACCGCCGAGGGGATGGCCTATCTGGACAACGTGGTGGGCATCAAGGACTCCAGTGGGGATGTGCCCTTCCTGATGGCTCTCTTCGAGAAGGTCAAGGGACAGATTGCTATCATCTGCGGCCACGACGAAATAGTGATGGCCGCCCTGGCCGCTGGGGCGGATGGGGCGATACTGGCGACCGCCAACCTGATACCCGACATTTGGCAGGAGATTTACACCTACGTCAAGAGGGGCAAGATCGAGAAAGCTCAGGAGCGACAGCGAGACATCCAGCGGTTAGTGCGCATCGTGGTGCGCTGCGGTTCCACTCAGGCTACCAAGGAAGGGCTCGGCATGATGGGCATCCAGGTGGGAAACTCCCGTCACCCCATCATGCCCGGGGGCGCCTTCCGGCGAGAGGACTACGAGGACTTGCGCTTGCAGTTGGAGGAACTGGGTAAGATCCCGCCGAGGAGCGTTGAGTATCACCTTTCCGAAGGCAGGAAGGTGGAAACCAAGGTGCCCGCTACACCCCAGACGCCTCCGACAGTGACGGATTTCACCATGCTGGTGGGCGAGGCATACGCCGGCCCGCCCGATTTCGAGGTCGCCCACGTGGACCTGCTCATAGGGGTCGAGGATGGGCCCGTTGGCAAGGCTCTCCAGGAGGCGCTAGCCAGGCCGAAGCCCGAAGACCCATCGGGTAAGGACCTGACGGAGTTGAAGATAATCTACGAACGGCCGCGTACCTTGCTGGTGCCGACGGTCACAGTGCGCACCAAGAAACAGGCACGCCACATCTATGAGAACGCAGTCGAGGGGATGGTGATGGCTATCGATGCCAGCCTGGCTGACGGTTTCCTGCCCGAGGAGGCTTTGGACGACTTGGTGATGATCGTCAATGCCTTCGTCCACCCGTCCGCAGCCAACCGACGTCGTATAGCGATCAACAACTACAAGGCAATGCGGGCTGCCATCCGCAAGGCCATCGAAGGGCGTCCAACGGTGGAGGAGTTGCTGCACGAAAAGGAAGCCGCTCGCCACCCGTTGCGTTATGCGCCTTGAGTTATGGCAAGACACCTGGTCAAGCAGAGTGCGCAAAAGCGCTGTCAGAGGCAAAGGAGCCTCTTGAGTATGGCATTCCCGACCAAGCTGCGGCTCACATAAGTATGAGGGTTGCGAACAAGTGAGGCAAAACCATAACGTACGTAGGAGGAAGAAATGAGAAGATCCGTCTTGCTCTCGATTTCGATGGCTCTCGTCACCTTGGCTGTAGCGGGCTGTGGGGCAGGCGCATCTCCCACTGCAGTCCCCGAAGGACCAGCACCGACAGCTGTGCCGCCCACGGCGACCCCAGTCACGCCTGCAGAGGAAGCGGCACCGCCTACGCCGACAGCTGTGCCCCCCACGGCGACCCCAATCCCGCCCGCAGAGGAAGCGACAACGCCTACGCCGGCGCCTACGCTGGAGATTTCCAGTGGCGCCTTCCAACCTGGTGGGGAGATCCCCATACAATACACTTGCGAGGGGGCAAACTTATCGCCACTCCTCGAGTGGTCAGGAGTACCTGAAGGGACACAGAGTATGGCTCTGCTCCTCGACGATCCCGATTCTCAACCGCCGGGCTTCGTGCACTGGGTCGTCTACAACATCCCTTCTACCAGTGAGGGCTTGCCCGAGGGCGTGCCGGCAGAAGCCAGCCTACCTGATGGCACCCTTCAGGGTACGAACGATTTCGCCCTCTATGTAGGTCAAGGGGAAACCTTCCCGGGTGGCGCGCCCATCAATCTAATCGGCTATGACGGTCCCTGCCCAGGTAACCAGCACCGCTACGTTTTCACGCTCTATGCCCTCGATGCCCTCCTAGACTTACCGGCGGAGGCGACCATGGCCGAGGTGTTGCAGGCGATGGAAGGCCGCGTGCTAGGCCAGGTGGAACTCACAGGGGTGTACACGCCGCAGCCGTGACAGCGGACGCCGGACTGGTACGAGCCTGGATTGAACTGCATGCTCGGCGTATGACTGCTACCTGGGAGTGAGGCCGCGTGTGCTTGGGTCGTGCCCAAGCCTAATCCAGATGCCTCCAAGACTCGGCCCTTGTTCGTGCCCGGTTTGCACCTCATACGATTCCGATGACAGACCATACGACATCGGTACCACTTGTCCCCCTCTGCACCGTAAGCCTGAAGGTGTGCCCACTACCGGTATTTGACAGAATGCCAGTTTTCTGGTATCATTATCATAGAATTAGCACTCTCCATGTTAGAGTGCTAATTCCGTGCATGGGGACGATTGAGCCCTTCCTGGAGTTGCGCGAATGGAGCGATTAACCGAAAGACAGGAAGCGATCCTGGACTTCATAGTTCGGGAATACGTAGATACGGCCACCCCAGTGAGCTCGAAGAGGTCCGTGGAGGGGCGTGATCTGGGGGTCAGCTCGGCGACCGTCCGTGGAGAGATGGCGTACCTAGAAGGGCTGGGCCATCTGGCCCACCCCCATACCTCCGCGGGTCGCATTCCGACGGCGATGGGGTACCGGTACTTTGTGGAGCACCTGATGCAGGAAGCAGGTTTGCCATTGAGCGAGCGGCGCATGATAGAGCATCAGTTCCATCAAGTAGACAGGGACCTGGAGCAATGGATAAGGCTGACAGGGGCCATCCTGACCAGTAAGGCAGGCACGGCGTCTCTGGTCACAGCACCCCAAACCCATCGCTCGCGCTTCAAGCGCTTGGAACTGGTTCCTGTGAGCGAACGGAACGTGCTTCTGTCGCTGGTGCTGCAGGAAGGAACGATGAGGCGGAGAATCGTAAGTCTGGAGGCCAGCCGCATTCCAGGAGCGCTGCAGCGTCTGGCCGATGAACTGAACGCTCTCCTACTGGATCTGAGTGGTGAGGAGGTTCGCGCCAAGTCATCACAGTTGAAGCCTACCCAGGAAGCCGTGGGTGAACACGTGGCAGAGCTGATGGACGATGCCGACCTCCGGCATGACCTTGACCTGCACCGGTACGGTTTCGCCCACATCTTGAGGCAGCCGGAGTTCGCCAAGACTGAGAGGGTGAAAGAAGTGTTGGGCGTTCTCGAGGAACCAGGCCATCTTGAATCCATCTTGGCTGAGGTGGGCCTGTCTCACACCGGAGTTCAAGTAATTATCGGAGGCGAGGACCGCTGGCCGCAGATGTGTGATTTCAGTCTCGTTCTCGCGCGTTACGGGGCAGCCTGGCAGACCACCGGCGTGTTGGGGGTCATGGGGCCAATCCGTATGCCCTATAGCAAGAATGTGCCAATGGTAAGCTACATGGCCCAACTGATGACCGGGCTTGTGGGGGGCCGGTACACTTAGTGGCTGGCCGTCGACCACATACCGCCGGGGAGGTAGCAAAGCAATTGAAAGAGGAAGTGGAACAGAAGGGAATCGAGGAGAAACTCGAGCAGGAAGTAGACGAATTGGAGAAGGCGAGGGCTGAAGCTGACGAATATCTCGAGCAGTTGCAGCGCTCCCAGGCGGAGTTCGCCAATTACAAGAAGCGCATTGAGCGGGAGCGAGAGGACTTCGTGAGCCTCGCCAGTGCGGCACTGATCGCCAAGCTGCTGCCGGTCCTTGATGATTGCGAACGGGCGTTGCAGACCGTGCCGCACAACTTGCGGGGCCTAACGTGGGTCGAAGGCATTGCCCTGATCGAGCGCAGGCTGCGTATGACACTGGAGCAGGAAGGACTGACCGAGATCGAAGCAATGGGGAAGAAGTTCGACCCAGAACTACACCATGCCGCGGTCCGTGAGGAGACCACGGAATACGAAGAGGACGAGATTATCAGCGAGCTGCAAAAGGGATACACACTGCATGACAAAGTGCTGCGCCCCTCAATGGTAAGGGTGGCAGCCAGACCTACTGATGAAAGCATCGAACAGACCTAGTAATCAAAAGGGGGACTATTGAGAACATGGCTAAGATTATTGGAATTGACCTAGGAACCACTAACTCTGGAGTGGCAGTCATGGAGGCTGGAGAACCAACGATCATCCCCAGCTCGGAGGGTGGGCGACTGACTCCTTCGGTGGTGGCGGTATCCAAGACAGGAGAGCGGATGGTGGGTACAGTGGCCAAGCGACAGGCCGTCACCAACCCCGATAACACGATATTCTCCATCAAGCGTCTCATGGGGCGCAAGTACAGTGATTCCACGGTGAAGCGTGACATCGAGCTGCTCCCGTACAAGATCACCGAGGCCCCTAATGGAGACGCGAAGGTGGTCATGGGCGGCAAGGAGTACTCTCCTCCTGAGGTATCGGCCTTCATTCTGCAGAAACTCAAGGCGGACGCGGAGGCCTATCTAGGGGAAACCGTCACTCAGGCGGTAATAACCGTGCCTGCGTACTTCAACGATTCGCAGCGCCAGGCAACAAAGGACGCTGGTCGGATAGCGGGGCTGGAGGTGATGCGCATCATCAATGAGCCTACGGCTTCCTCTCTGGCGTATGGTCTGGCCAAGGGGAAGGATGAGAAGATTGCCGTCTATGACCTCGGCGGAGGTACCTTTGACGTCTCCATTCTGGAGATAGAGGCGGGAGATCCCCCAGTGTTCGAGGTGCTGTCCACCAACGGCGACACCCACCTGGGCGGCGATGACTTCGACCAGCGTCTCATCGACTGGGTGGCCGCGGAGTTCAAGAAGGAGCAAGGTATTGACCTGCGCGAAGATCGCATGGCCCTCCAGCGCCTGAAGGAGGCTGCTGAGAAGGCCAAGGTAGAGCTGTCCACGGTGATGCAGGCGGAGATCAATCTGCCGTTCATCACCGCCGACGCCAGCGG
>JAUWYD010000001.1 GCA_030616025.1 Chloroflexota bacterium | reverse complement strand
CGTTGTCTGAGGATGTGGAGATGGTGATGCCAGGGGACAATGTGAACCTGCAGGTGGATTTGATCATACCGGTGGCTCTGGAAGAGGGTTCGCGCTTCGCCATTAGTGAAGGAGGCCGGTCCGTATGAGCTGGAGTGATTACCACGATCTCGGAGTGTTACAGCTCGCCACTTACTTCGAACACTGACCGCGCCAAAGACCCATCGCCTCCGACCAAGAAACCTGAGGTAGAAAGCGTAGATGGCTAGGGAAAAGATCAGAATCCGCTTGAAGGCTTACGACCACAGAGTTCTCGATCAATCGGCCCGACGGATAGTCGAAGCGGCTCAGAGCACCGGAGCGGAAATTGTGGGACCGGTGCCCTTGCCCACAAAGGTCGAGAAGTTCACAGTTATTCGGTCGCCCTTCATCGACAAGGATTCACGTGAGCAGTTCGAGATTCGCACGCATAAGCGCCTGATAGACGTTGTCGAACCAGGGTCAAAGACCGTTGATACGCTCATGCGTCTCAACCTACCTGCTGGGGTGGACATAGAGATCAAGCTCTAGGTGCCACGTCCTCGACGGCTGCGGCGGCTGATCCAGGCTGACTGAGGCTCTTGAACTATCTGCAGAGCAGGCCACCCCATGTGGAGAGTGGTGATGAAAGGGATCTTAGGCAAGAAAGCAGGCATGACTCAAATCTTCGACGATACCGGGGAGGTCACACCGGTGACCGTCATCGAAGCGGGTCCATGCTATGTAACTCAAATCAAGACCAAAACAAAGGACGGCTACGAGGCGGTTCAGCTGGGCTTCGGGGAAGCCAAGCGTCTCAACAGACCTCAGCGCGGACACCTGCCTAAGGGAGTGCCAGACTTGCGATATCTGGGAGAGGTCAAGGTTGACGACATCTCAGCATATGAAATCGGGCAGAAGATCGACGCCGGCGTCTTCTCCGTTGGCGATCTGGTAGATGTGACCGGCATTTCAAAGGGAAAGGGGTTCGCTGGGGCAATGAAGCGCCATGGCTTTAGTGGAGGGCCTGCCACCCATGGCCAATCTGATCGTGCCAGGGCCCCTGGCTCCATAGGAGCCACATCTACTCCCGGGCGCGTCTTCAAAGGCAAGCGAATGCCAGGGCACATGGGCAGTCGACGGACCACCGTTCTGAATCTGAAAGTCGCCATGGTGGACCCAGAGCGGAATCTGTTGGCGGTCAAGGGTGCCGTACCCGGCGCAAAGGGCGGACTGGTGACTATCAAGAGCGCAGTCAAGGGCATGAAGAGATGAAGGTTCCTCTCCGCAACACGGCCGGAAAGGTCATTGATGAAGCAGAACTCAGGGATGACATCTTCGGCATTGTGCCGAACGAGGCTGTCATGCATCAGGCTTTGGTACGCCAGTTGGCTAATGCCCGTCTTGCCACGGCCAGAACCAAAACCAGGGGAGAGGTCAGAGGCGGAGGTAGGAAACCCTGGCGGCAGAAGGGCACGGGACGGGCGCGCCACGGCAGCATTCGCGAGCCCCAGTGGCGAGGAGGCGGCGTAGTCTTTGGGCCGCGTGCCGGGAGAAACTATCGCAAGGCGATGCCCCGCAAGATGCGGCGTCTGGCCCTGCGATCAGCTCTTTCGGCCAAGGCTCAAGAAGGGCAGCTCATCGTGCTGGACAAGCTCGAAATGCCTGCTTCCAAGACCAAGGAAATGCTTGGCGTGTTGAACGACCTGATGGGGAGCGCCAGCGCCCTGATTCTCCTGCCCGAGAGAGATTCCAATGTAGAGAAGTCGGTAGGCAACTTGCCTCAGGCGAAGGCGTTGCATGCTCAATACTTGAATCTGGTGGATATCTTTGGCCATGACTACTTGGTCATGCCCCTGGCAGCTCTGAAGGTGATTGAGGGTTTTCTGGGCCAGTGATAGATAGGAGAGATCGACGTGCATGCTTACGAGGTTCTGAAGCGCCCCATCGTCACTGAGAAGACGACGCTGCAAGGGGAGCAGGGCCGATACACCTTTGAGGTTGACCCTCGCGCCAACAAGCATCAGGTAAAGGAAGCGGTGGAGAAGGTCTTCGACGTGGATGTAGTCTCTGTAAACATCATCAAGATGCCTGGAAAGGGGCGTCGCTACGGTCGCCACGTCAGCAAGCCCCACCCTTGGAAGAAGGCTACCGTGAAAGTGGCAGAGGGACAGTCCATAGGGTTCTTTGAGGGGGTCTAGACATGCCAATCAAGGCTTACAAGCCCACTTCGCCAGGACGGCGAGGCATGACCGTCACGAGCTTTGACGAGATAACCCGCACTGAGCCTGAGCGCTCGCTCCTCAGACCGCTGCGAAAGAAGGCTGGTCGCAATGCGCAGGGACGGATCACGGTTCGACATCAGGGTGGGGGGCACAAACGCAGATACCGGGTCATAGACTTCAAGCGGGACAAGTTTGGCATCCCGGCCAAGGTGGATTCCGTCGAATATGATCCCAACCGCTCAGCTCGTATAGCTCTCTTGGTCTACGCTGACGGCGAGAAGAGGTACATTATCGCCCCCTTAGGGCTGAAGGTCAACGACGCGCTACAGTCCGGGCCCGACGCCGATATCCGGGTAGGAAACACGTTGCCAATCGCCAATATCCCGGTGGGCACGATGATCCACAATATCGAACTTCGCTCTGGCAAGGGTGGGCAGCTAGCGCGCTCGGCTGGGACCTCGGCTCAACTGCTGGCTAAGGAGGGGAAGTATGCTCAGGTACGACTGCCCTCTGGCGAGATACGGCTGATCAATGTCAAGAACCTGGCCACCATCGGTCAGGTAGGGAATACGGATTGGGGCAATGTTAACCTGGGTAAAGCAGGGAGAGCCCGCTGGCTGGGCCGCAGGCCGACCACTCGAGGCTCAGCAATGAGCCCTCGAGACCATCCGCACGGTGGTGGTGAGGGTAAGGCCCCTATTGGGATGCCATCGCCAAAGAGCCCGTGGGGCAAGAAGACTCTGGGGAAGAAGACCCGCCGTCGCAAGGATACGGACAAGTGGATAGTTCGCCGGCGAGGGGCAGAGAGGAGATAGCAGATGACCAGATCCCTGAAGAAAGGTCCGTATATAGACGCCAAGTTGCTCAAGAAGGTGAAGCTCCTGAAGGAGACCGGTGACGAGTATGTGATCAAGACCTGGGCGCGCGCCTCCACAATCTCTCCGGAGATGATAGGTCATACGATCGCCGTGCACGACGGGCGTCGCCATGTGCCCATCTACATCACCGAGAACATGGTGGGGCACAAGTTAGGGGAGTTTGCTCCCACCCGCACGTTCCGCGGGCACGGCTATCGTGAGCGAGAAACGAGTGTCAGGTAGAAGACGTAGGTGCCGACATGGGACTTGAAATCAAGGCGGTGGCGAAATACATACCTATGTCGCCACGCAAGATCAGACGTGTGGTGGATCTGATCCGAGAGCGGCCAGTGGACGAGGCTTTGGCCATTCTAAGGTTCTTACCCCAGGCGGCGGCCGAGCCGGTCACGAAGGCCATAGAGTCAGCGGCAGCCAACGCTGAGGACACCCATGGCCTATCCGAATCCGACCTGTACATCTCCAGGATAACCGCCGACGTGGGGCCCACTCTAAAGAGATTCCGGGCCGGCGCGCGAGGGCGCGCGAAGCCCATTCTTAAGAGGGGATCGCACATCACAGTGGTTCTCAGCGAGCTTGAGGAAGAATCAGCTGAGGCACCAGGAAGGAGAGGCTAGTTTGGGTAGGAAGGTACACCCTGTAGGTTTCCGGCTACAAGTCACCAAGGATTGGAGAGCCAAGTGGTTCGCCGAAGGCCAGGAATATGCGGACCTATTGCGAGAGGACCTCAAGCTCAGGCAGTTGATCCGCGAGAAGATGGCGCACGCGGGCATCTCTAGGATAGATGTTGAGCGTTTTCCAAAGCAGGTATCGATCACGATACACACGGCTAAACCGGGGATCGTCATTGGCCGAAAGGGAGCGAGCGTAAACCTCTTGCGTCGTCAGGTGGAGGACTTGACGGCAAAGAAGGCCCGCATAGAGGTTGTAGAGGTGCCAGAACCAGAATTGAACGCCTATCTCATCGCGGAGAGCATCTCCGCCCAATTAGCAAGGCGGATTTCTCATAAGCGAGCCATGAAGCAAGCGGCTTCCAGGGCCAT
Organism: Chloroflexota bacterium; assembly: GCA_030616025.1. Lineage (GTDB taxonomy): Bacteria > Chloroflexota > Anaerolineae > UBA7937 > B3-Chlor > B3-Chlor. The sequence goes on along the minus strand of JAUWYD010000001.1, from coordinate 21,076 downwards.
GCGTTCGGGGGCTGGAGGAATCAAGATAGCTTGCAGTGGCCGTTTAACTGGGACCGAAATGGCCCGTCGAGACTGGACCATGGAGGGACGGGTTCCCCTGCACACCTTGCGGGCGGATATCGACTACGCTCAAAGCGAGGCCCTTACTACCTACGGCCGGATAGGGGTCAAGGTTTGGGTGTATAAGGGCGAGGTCTTTCCGGAAGAGGAAGAGGCAGCAGAGTCAGAGACGTTCCTCCATGAGTTCTAGCATCCGCGACCACAGGGAGTGTCTGTCATGCTATTGCCCAAGAGAGTAAAGTACAGGAAGGCTCACCGAGGACGCATGAAGGGTAGGGCTCGTCGGGGCGCCAAGGTAAGCTTTGGAGAATATGGCCTCCAGGCCCTTGAGCCCTCGTGGCTAACGAGCCGACAGATAGAGGCCGCGCGAAGGGCTATAGTACGCTACGTGAGACGAGGTGGTAAACTGTGGATACGCGTCTTCCCGGATAAGCCAGTGACCACCAAGCCAGCGGAGACGAGGATGGGCAGCGGCAAGGGGAATGTTGATCACTGGGTAGCCGTGGTCAAGCCGGGTCGAGTGCTGTTTGAAATCACGGGTGTGAAGGAAAGTGCAGCACGAGAGGCCTTCCGCCTGGCTTCTGCGAAGCTCCCCATAAAGACCCAGTTCGTTTCCAGATATGAACTGTAGCAGCGAGGAACCGTCTCATGAAGGCGCCAGACGTCAGAAATATGACCTCAGATGAGTTGCGCCATGAGTTGGAGAACATGTATGAGGAACTCTTCAATCTGCGCTTCCAGCTGAGCACCAACCAGTTGACCAACCACAACCGCATCCGTCAGGTCAAGAGGGACGTAGCCCGAGCGAAGAGCATTCTGAGAGAGCGGGAGCTGCGCCAGGCCGAGGAGGAATCATCATGAAAGGACGACGCAAATCCATGGTCGGCCGAGTAGTCAGCGACAAGATGGACAAGACAGTTGTGGTGGTCGTAGAAAGGCTGCGCAGACACCCGTTGTATAAGAAGGTGATAAGGATTCGAAAGAAGTTCAAGGCCCATGACGCCGACAACGCCTGCCAGATAGGCGACGTGGTGCGCATCGTTGAAAGCCGCCCTCTGAGCAAAGAGAAACGTTGGGTGGTGGAAGAGATACTGAAGGGCCCAGCAGACAGGGCAGAGCAATGATCCAGTCAGAGAGCCACCTCAGAGTGGCGGATAACACCGGAGCGCGCGAAATCATGTGTATCAAGGTTCTGGGAGGATCGAAGCGCCGCTACGGACGTGTGGGCGATGTCATCATCGCCACCGTCAAACAGGCTATCCCTTCTGGCTCCGTCAAGAAGGGGGAAATCGTACGAGCTGTGATAGTGCGTACTGCCAAGGAGTACGGGCGTTCAGATGGGTCTTACATACGGTTCGACGAAAACGCGGCGGTGATCCTTGACGATTATCAGAACCCCCGAGGTACGCGCATCTTCGGCCCCGTGGGTCGAGAGTTGAGGGATCGGGGCTTCATGAAGATCGTTTCTCTCTCCCCGGAAGTGCTGTAAGACGGACTAGCGGCGGACAAAGGTCGAGAAGATGAGAAGAATCAAGAAAGGCGACACGGTTGAAGTGCTCACGGGCAACCACCGCGGCATGAAGGGTCCCGTGCACAGGGTCCTAGCGGACAAGAATCAGGTGATTATCTCAGGCATCAACATCATGAAGAGACACACCAAGCCCACAGGTCGGGTGCGCACGCAGGCCGGTATCATTGAGCGTGAGGCCCCATTGCATGTTTCGAATGTGGCCCTCGTCTGTCCCCACTGCAATCAGCGCACCAGGGTCGGCTACAGAATCCTACCGGAGGGGGGAAGGGCTAGGGTCTGCAAGTCCTGCAATGAGATGGTTGACTAGCGCGAAGCCCTCGTTGGAGAAACGATCATGTCCAGATTGAAAGACGCATACAACAAGGAGATCGTCCCCATCTTGATGGAGGATTACGACTATGGCAACGTAATGAAAGTGCCACGTCTGGTCAAGATTGTGCTAAATGTGGGACTCGGCGAGGCCCTGGAGGATGCCAAGGCCCTGGATGGCACCACCCGAGACCTGAGCACCATAACTGGGCAGCGACCAATCATCACCCGGGCTCGAAGATCCATCGCTGGCTTCAAACTCAGAGAAGGCATGGCTGTCGGCGCGAAGGTCACACTGCGAGGTCGGCGCATGTACGACTTCTTGGACCGGCTGGTCAACGTCGCTTTGGCACGGCGTCGAGACTTTCGGGGGGTCTCCCGGGACTCCTTTGATGGCCGTGGCAACTATACCTTGGGCCTCGAAGAACAGCTGGTGTGGCCCGAGATTGACTACGAGTCCATAGACAAAGTGCGAGGGATGGAGATCAGCATCGTCACTACAGCCAAGACCGATGAGGAAGGAAGGCGACTGCTATCATTGTTGGGAATGCCGTTCAAGAGGGTATAGCGCACTGGGGGACGAACTGAGCTCTCAAAGAGCCTATTTGCGGAGGTGAAGTGGCCAAGAAGTCAATGATCGCAAGGGAAACGCGAAGGAAACATAAGACGCAGGTGCGGAATCGCTGCACACTGTGCGGGCGCCCGAGGGCCTATATGCGACGCTTCGGGCTGTGCCGCATATGTTTTCGAGAGTTGGCCCTGCAAGGAAAGATTCCTGGCGTCACCAAATCCAGTTGGTAGCTGAGAAAGGGCAGTGTAATCATGCATTCTGATCCCATCGCCGACATGCTGACCCGCATCAGAAACGCTATCGCGGTCAGCCACACACAGGTGACAGCACCTTCTTCCAAGATGAAAGTGGCGATTGCCAAGGCGTTGCGGGAAGAAGGATATATTGAGGCCTATGATGTGACCAAGGATCGTCCTCAACCTGTACTCAGGATAAGGCTGAAGTACACGGAAGATGGAGAACCCACGATATCCGCCTTGAAACGGGTCAGCAAGCCCGGGTCCCGGGTCTACGCTGGCAGAAGAGAATTGCCCAGGGTTTTGAGCGGCATGGGAACAGCCATCCTGTCCACATCACAGGGGGTTATGACCGACAAGAAGGCACGGCGCCTGGGAGTCGGCGGTGAGGTTCTGTGCTATGTGTGGTAATGACAGCCACCAGATACTATCCCCTGACACGGCAGGGGAGGTCCTACCTTCTCGGTGTGAAGGCAGTGGGGGTACACTCTCATGTCTCGCATAGGCAAGATGCCCATACCGGTGCCGTCAGACGTTGAGGTGACTATCCTGGGCTCAACAGTCACGGTCAAAGGGCCGAAGGGTGATCTCTCGCGTACCTTTCATAGGGACATCTATGTGACCCTGGAAGATAATCAGCTTGTTGTCGCCCGACCCACTGATCATCGGCTACACCGGTCGCTGCACGGCCTGACACGGGCCTTGCTGGCAAATATGGTGCAAGGAGTGCATGACGGGTTCCGTAAGGAGCTGGAAATCCATGGCGTAGGCTATCGCGCACAGATGGAGGGAGACAAGCTTGAGCTATCGGTAGGGTATTCGCACCCTGTTCAAATAGTACCTCCACCGGGGATCACAATCGATCTTGAGAAAGGGTATCGCAACATAGTTGTGCAAGGAGTGGACAAGGAATTGGTGGGTAGGGTGGCCGCCGAGATAAGAGCCGTACGAAAGCCGGAGCCGTACAAAGGAAAAGGCATCCGTTATGCAGGAGAACACGTGCGTCGCAAGGCCGGCAAGGCAGGAAAGATCGACTAGCGCCTTCCTGGAGCAACGGCAGCAGTGGTAGGAGCAAAAGGGAATGAGCAGCATGAGAGACCGGCAGGCGGCTCGCCGTCGTAGACATCTGCGCGTCCGCAAGAAGATACGGGTCAGCAAGGATCGCCCCCGGATTTCCGTCTTTCGCAGCCTGAAGCATATCTATGCTCAGATAATCAACGACGCCGAAGGTCACACTCTGGCCTCTGCATCGACTCTGGACAAGGAAGTTCGAGAGCGGATTGCCGGTCTGAAGAAGGCTGATCAAGCCAGAGTCGTAGGTGAAGTTCTGGCCCGTCGGGCCAAGGCCCGTGGCATCGAAAAGGTCGTCTTTGACAGAGGTGGATACAAGTACCATGGCCGCGTGCGGTCTCTAGCCGCGGGGGCCCGAGCCGAGGGCCTGGAGTTCTAGCAGGAAGAGCATGAGCTCTTCCTGAAGACTTCCGTCAGATCGGAAGTGTCTCGGAACTCAAGTGGATTGTGATTGAGGGAAAGAGGACATTCATGGAAGAAGAATTCCTAGAGGAGCGAGTAGTCCACATTGCTCGCGTGTCCAAGGTAGTCAAGGGAGGTCGCCGCTTTGGGTTCCGAGCTGTGGTTGTCGTAGGTGATGGTAAGGGCAGTGTTGGCGCCGGTGTGGGAAAAGCCCGGGAGGTGCCCGAAGCGATCCGCAAGGGGATCGAGAAGGCCAAGAAGAACATGATCCAGGTACCTATCGCAGGCACCACTATCCCCCACGAGGTCGTCTCTAGGTTCGGAGCAGCAAAGGTGCTTCTCAAGCCCGCCTCGCCCGGCACCGGGGTTATCGCCGGTGGAGGGGTGCGGGCAGTGGTTGAGGCAGCCGGCGTAAAAGACATTCTCTCCAAGTCGCTGGGAAGTGCCAACATCCTCAACGTGGTGTCGGCGACAATCGAGGGCCTAAAGCAATTGAAGGACCCCGAAGAGGAGGCTCGTCGGCGAGGCAAGCCCTTGAAGGAGGTACTGCCCTTCTGGGAGCAGGCAGATGGCGAAGACTAGCAAGCTACGCATAACCTGGGTAAAGAGCAGTATAGGGTTTTCTGAGGGCCAGAAGGCAACTATCAGAGCCTTGGGTTTTCGCCGTTTGGGCCAATCGGTGGAGCGTCCCGACAACCGCCCTATCCGTGGCATGGTTCACAAAGTCAGACACTTGGTTGAGGTGGAAGAGATCTAGTCCTTTCTAGCCAGACAGGAGATGAAACCCTGCCATGACATCAGTTGGTCGGTGGCAGGTCTTCCTTTGGAGGAGCTATGAGACTACACGAGTTGAGGCCAGCCAAGGGGGCAACAAGGAAAAGAAGGAAAGTAGGAAGAGGAGATAGCTCAGGACGTGGAAAAACGGCGGGGCGAGGAACCAAGGGACAAAAGTCTCGCTCCGGCGGAAACATTCCCCCGTACTTTGAGGGCGGTCAGCTGCCGCTCGTGAGACGCTTGCCTCGACTAAGAGGCTTTGTCAACATATTCAAGACTCAGTTCTCCACCGTGAACCTTGATCGGCTCAACGAGCGCTTTGATTCAGGGGATGAGGTTACGCCTACCACTCTGACCGAGGCGGGTCTCATAAAGTCACCTAATGAACTGGTCAGAGTTCTGGGAAGAGGCGAATTGGAGAAGCCTTTGACTGTCAGGGCCCACGGCTTCTCAGCTGGTGCCAGGGGCAAGATCGAGGCTGCAGGAGGAAGTGTAGAGGAACTAGCTCTGCCGGCCAGTAGGCCCAAGAGGGGCCGACGGCCCAGGCATCACTAGGGGAGAGACAGGTGGAAACCATACGGAATGCACTCAACGCCTTCAAACTGCCGGACTTGCGGCGGAAGATACTCTTCACGCTGGCTATGCTGGTCGTCTATCGTTTCGCGGCCCACATACCTGTGCCAGGGGTGAATGCTGACGCTTTGAGACAGCTGTTTGAGAGCAACCAACTGCTGGGTCTGTTGGACATGTTCTCGGGCGGCGCCATGTCCAGCTTCTCCGTGGTCGCGATGGGCGTTTACCCCTATATTACAGCTTCCATCATCATGCAACTGCTGGCGCCGCTCATCCCGCCCTTGGAGCGCCTATCCAAGGAAGGCGAGGCTGGCCAGGCCAAGATCAGTCAATATACCCATATGTTGACCGTTCCCATGGCGGCACTACAGGCCATCAGTCAGATCACCGTGTTCAGCCGCGGTGCTTTGCCGGTGATTGAGAACTTCAACCTGTTCTCAGCTGACACTTTTGTGTCCAGTTTCGCTACGCTCATTACTCTGGCGGCGGGCACCATGTTTGCCGTCTGGCTGGGCGAACTGATCACCGAGCAAGGGATAGGAAACGGAATCTCCATCATCATCTTTGGCGGTATCGTGACCCAAATCCCTCAGAGGGTTGCACAAGATCTGCGAACGAACGTTCCGGGCCTGATAGCCTTCGCCGTCATCGGCGTGATCACGGTGGCCGCCATAGTCTTCATCTACGAGGGACAACGGCGCATTCCTGTACAGTATGGCAAGCGCGTGCGGGGCACGAAGGTCTACGGTGGCCAGAGCACCCACATACCCATGAAAGTGAACTCCGCGGGGATGATTCCCCTGATCTTCGCCTCCTCCATTCTCATCCTTCCCGGGGTCGTCGCTCAGTACTTTCAGTATGCAGATAACCAAGCAGTGGCCAGCATAGCTCAAGGCGTCGTCAGCCTCTTCGACCAGGGGAAGGTCTTTTATTGGGTCCTGTATTTCATCATGGTGGTGGGCTTCACGTACTTCTACACCGAAACGATCTTTCAGCAGCAGAACATGCCAGAGAACCTGCAAAAACACGGAGGCTTCATCCCCGGCATACGTCCTGGGGCTCGCACGGCCCAGTATCTGAACAGCGTATTGCGCCGCATAACTCTTGCAGGCGCTCTGTTCCTCGGAGCAGTGGCTGTCCTACCCTTTTTCGCCAGCACGCTCACACCCATGCAAACCATGATAGTCACCAGCACCGGTCTACTGATCGTGGTCGGAGTGGTCATTGATACGATGAAGCAGCTAGAGGCGCAGTTGCTGATGCGCCACTACGAGGGCTTCTTGCGATAGCAGTCTGGAGATCTGATGAACCTGATCATGGCTGGCCCACCTGGGGCTGGCAAAGGGACGCAAGCGGCCATGTTGGCCGAGCGACTGGGCATAACCCATGTGGCTAGCGGCGACCTCTTTCGAGAGGCGCTCAAAGCCGAGACGGAACTGGGGTTGACCGCCAAGTCCTACATGGACCGAGGTGAACTGGTTCCGGACGAGGTCACCATCGCCATGATTCGAGAGCGGTTGCTCAAACCGGACTATGACGAGGGGATAATCCTGGATGGTTTTCCGCGCACTATCGAGCAGGCCAAAGCCCTCAAGGAGCTTCTCGTCGAGCAGGAGAAGACCATAGATGCCGCACTATTCATTGATGCCTCCGAGGACGAGTTGGTGAGACGACTTTCAAGCCGCTGGACCTGCCGCAACTGTCAGGCCATCTACAATCTCATCTCCAACCCTCCCCGCGAGAAGGGCAAATGCGACATCTGCGGTGGCGAGCTCTACCAGCGCGCCGATGACCTGCCAGAGACTGTTAGAAACAGAATTCGAGTGTATTGGGACCAAACCAGCCCTTTGATAGATTACTATCGAGATGAGGGGCTGCTCATCACAATCGAAAGCGAGGGCGGCATAGATCGCGTTCAGGCCAAGATCTTGGAAGCCCTTCAGATTGCCTGATGGTCATTCGGAAATCGGCTCGCGAGTTGGCGTTGATGCGAGAGGCGGGCAACATTGTGGCTCTCACTCAGGCTCGCCTGGAGGAAATGATCAAGCCGGGTGTTACAACAACGGAATTGGATGCAATGGCCTACGAGATGGTCACCAAGCTGCGTGCAACGCCGTCGTTCCTCGGCTACAGAGGCTTTCCCGCCTCACTATGTGTTTCCATCAACGAAGAGTTGGTACACGGCATTCCCGGACCGCGGGTCCTGGAAGACGGCGACATCGTGAGCATGGATTTTGGGGCTATTTGTCAAGGGTATCACGGCGATGCTGCCATCACGGTCGGCGTGGGCAAGATAAGCAAACGGGCGCAAGAACTAATCGACACAACACGGGGGGCTCTGGAAGCGGGCATGGCTCAGGCGAGGAAAGGCCGCCATCTGGGCGATATCTCGTGGGCTATTCAGAGCTGTGCTGAATCTCGAGGTTTCTCCGTAGTCCGACAATATGTGGGGCACGGTATTGGGCGGGATATGCACGAGGACCCTCAAATACCGAACCACGGCCAACCTGGGAGAGGGATCCTGCTGAAGCCGGGCATGACCTTCGCACTGGAGCCTATGGTGAATGTGGGAACGTACCAAACCCGAGTCAGGGAGGATGATTGGACAGTGGTCACCGAAGATGACGAGCTATCGGCCCATTTCGAGCATACCATCGCCGTAACCGACGGAGAGCCTGAGATACTGACCCGCTTGTGAGAGGGGATTTGATCATGAAAGTCAAACCATCAGTAAAGCGTCGCTGCGAGAACTGCAAGATCGTCCGGCGCAGAGGCGTCGTGCGTGTGCTGTGCAAGAACCCGAGGCATAAGCAAAGGCAAGGCTAGTGTGGCTCAGGCAGGTCCACAAACCTGCCTACTAGAAGACAGGAGGACGAGAATGGCTAGGATCGCCGGCGTTGATTTGCCCAAGAACAAGCGAACTGAGATCGCGCTAACATACATTTATGGCATCGGCAAGTCGACCAGCCAGCAAATCCTTGACCAAGCAGGGATTGACCCCAACCTCCGGGTCAAGGACTTGACCGAGGAGGATGCTACTAGCATCCGAGTCATCGTCGATAGGGACTACAAGGTAGAGGGTGACTTGCGTCGAGAAGTCACCCAGCACATCAAGCGACTACAAGAGATAGGTTCCTATCGTGGGCTCCGTCACCGTCGCAACCTTCCGGTGCGAGGCCAACGCACCAAGACCAACGCACGCACCAAGAGAGGCGCGAGAAGGACGGTCCCTGGGAAGCGTCGAACCAGATCCAAGAAGCAGTAATGCATAGCACACCCCATGATGCACGCGGGTCTTGTGACGTGCACCGAGGGGCGGAATTCCAGTTCCTGAAGAGGAGAAAGAAGTGGCACGAAAGAAAGTCAAGAAGCGCGGACCACGTCGGGTGCGTAGAGATGTTCTCCATGCACAGGCGCACATACAATCGACCTTCAACAACACGATAATCACCATCACGGATCTGAATGGTGACGTAATCACGTGGAGCAGCGCGGGTACGGTCGGTTTCAAAGGTTCCCGCAAGAGCACGCCTTACGCGGCACAACTCGCAGGGCAACAGGCAGGCAGACAGGCGATGGATCATGGCGTGAGGGAGCTGGATATCTTCGTCAAGGGCCCCGGCCCAGGCCGCGAGGCGGCAGTCCGCGCCCTGCAGGCGGCCGGCCTTGGCGTCAGGTCCATCAGTGATGTCACGCGCGTACCGCATAACGGCTGCCGTCCTCCGAAGAAGCGACGCGTGTAGTCTCAAGCCTAGCTCAGCCAATCTTGAGAGTGACTCACCAGAGGAGATAGAATGGCAAGACATACGGGCCCGGTCTGCAAGCTTTGTCGTAGAGAAGGGGGAAAGCTCTTCTTGAAAGGGAATCGGTGCTTCACAGCAAAATGTGCCTTCGAGAAGCGTTCCTACCCCCCTGGCATGCATGGTCGTCGAGCCAGGTTTCGGCGCAAGACCACAGATTTTGGCACGCAGCTGCGAGAGAAGCAGAAGGCGCGCCGTATCTATGGTGTAATGGAGAGACAGTTCCGGCGCTATTTCAAAGAGGCTGAAAGGCGCAAGGGTGTGACCGGCGCCGAGTTGCTGCAAATCCTGGAGAGCAGGCTGGACAACATTGTGTACCGTCTTGGCTTTGCCAGTTCGCGCGCTCAGGCTCGCCAACTGGTACGGCACGGGCATTTCGACCTCAATGGGAGGAAGACCAATATTCCCTCTTGTCTGGTCAAACCCGGTGACCAACTAGCCGTGCGCGGAAAGAGCAAGAACAAAGCCTATTTCAAGAACGTGCCACAGGAGATGGAACACCGCTTCCCTCCAGAATGGTTAAGCGTGGACGTCGACACTCTATCGGGACGGGTGCTGGCTCTCCCTACTCGAGAAGAGATTGAAGCGCCGCTCAATGAGAGATTGATAATTGAGTTCTATAGCAGGTAGGACAGTTTCTGCGACTGGAAGCTGTTAGAGGAGGGAAGCCGTTGTTGCCCAATCTGGTATTGCCCAAGATAGAGATTGAAGCGATTTCTGAACGATACGGGCGTTTCATCATCGGGCCCCTTGAGAGTGGCTATGGTGTTACGATCGGCAACTCCCTACGTAGAGTTCTCCTTTCTTCCTTGCCAGGAGCAGCAGTCACTTCCGTCAGAGCTGATGGCATACACCATGAGTTCTCGCCCATACCTGGTGTCAAGGAGGATACAATGACTCTGCTCTTGAACCTCAAACAACTCAGGATGAAACTGCATGGGGATGAGCCTCTGCGACTGCGACTTGAGGTCGAGGGAGAAGGGACTGTCACGGCAGGGGACATTGAATGCCCTAGCGAGGTAGAGATCGTTGACCCTGAGCTTCACCTACTGACCTTGGATTCCAATGACTCCAAAATCGAAATGGAGATGGTCGCCGAAACGGGGCGCGGGTACAGCCCGAGTGAGGAGAGGGGCGAGTTGCCCATCGGGCAGCTCCCCCTGGACGCCATATTCTCTCCCATTCGGAAAATCGCCTACACGGTTGATCGAGTTCGCATAGGCGAGATTACCGATTTTGATCAACTCAAACTGGATATTTGGACTGATGGAACCATCCAACCTGAGGACGCTCTCAGTACGGCGGCCCAGATGCTGGCAAAACACTTCTCCCTCGTGGCCAACGTCGGGGGGGCTCTGATAGAAGAAGCCGAAGAGATGGTGGAAGAAGGCATTCCTCCGAGGATATACGAGATGCCTATCGAGGAACTTGACCTAACGGTGCGAGCCTTCAACTGCCTCAAACGAGCCGGGATAACCAAGGTCGGCATGATTCTGGAGAAGTTGGAGAAGGGCGACGACGAGATCCTGGCTATCAGAAACTTCGGGCGAAAGTCATTGGAGGAATTGAAACAGGCGCTGAGCGAGAAGAATCTCCTCCCCGAACCCCAAGAGGAAGAGAGCGATGAGACATAAGGTAGCAGGCCATAGGCTGAAGCGTTCCAGCGGCCACCGACGGGCGCTATTCAGAAACCTTATCACGGAACTCTTCCGCCACCGAAGGATAAAGACCACAGAGGCCAAAGCCAGGGCTGTGCGCGCACAGGCTGAGAAGCTGATAACCGTGGCCAAGCGCTCCTTGGACAAGGACAACGACGTTCACGAGCGACGACAGGTGCTGCGCACCATCGCCGACAAAGAAGTTGTGCAGGAGTTGTTCGAGACCATAGCCCCAGAATACGAAGACCGTCCTGGTGGGTACACACGGATCATCAAGCTGGGTCCCCGCCAGGGTGATGCCGCTCCCATGGCTATCCTGGAGCTCGTGGAGTGACATGTGCGGACGGAGGACCCGAGAATCTACGTCTGGAACCCGCAAGATCAAAGCCGTCGTTGAATATGATGGCACAAGGTTCGCAGGTTTTCAGCAGCAACCGAGCCGACCGACGATCCAAGGAGAGATGGAACGCGCCTTAGCCGAGGTCACGCAACAGAGAACCAAGATTGTGGGAGCTGGGCGCACGGACGCTGGCGTTCACGCGAAGGGCCAGGTGGTCCACCTTCCCACTGGGTGGAAGCGATCTCTGAAGGAACTGCATAGGGCTTTCAACGCCCTGGTATCGGATGACGTCTCTATCAGAGAAATGACTGTTGCCCCCCCTGACTTTCACGCCCGCTTCAGCGCGGTAACGCGAGAATATCGGTACACCATTCTGAACCAGGAGGTCCGCTCGCCGCTGGAGGCCCGGTACGCTTACCACCAGGCTCAGCCCCTGGATGAGGGGGCCATGAGGAAGGCATTGGCATGTCTGGTTGGAACCCATGACTTTTCCTCCTTCGGTCAACCAACTCAGGGAGATAGTACCGTGCGGAACATTGTGCACGCCAGTTGTCTCAGGGAGGGGACGCACATCTATGTTGACTTGACGGCCAACGCCTTTCTGCGACGGATGGTACGCAGCATCGTTGGCACCCTATTGCTGGTTGGCCGAGGAGCGCTCTCTCCGGTGAATGTGAAAGAGATCCTCCAGGCCAGAGACAGGAGTCTGGCTGGCTCGCCAGCTCCACCGCACGGCCTTTGTTTGGTGAGAGTGAACTACTGAGGTAGCAAGAATGAAAACGCATTCCACGAAGCCTTCAGACATCAATCGCGGGTGGTATCTAGTGGACGCCGAGGGTCAGACTCTGGGACGGCTGGCCTCCGAGATAGCGAAGGTCTTGAGAGGGAAGCACAAGCCCATCTATGCCCCTCATCTGGACACGGGAGATTATGTCATCGTCATCAACTCTGAAAAGGTCCACGTGACAGGCAACAAACTGGATCAGAAGATCTACCATCGCCATTCGGGTTATCCCGGTGGTTTGAAGAGCATCACCTTGCGGGAGCAACTGAAGAGGCACCCCTCGCGTGTGATTCGTTCCGCGGTGAAGGGCATGCTGCCTCACAACAAGTTGGGCCGTGCCACAATCAGAAAACTGAAAGTCTATGCAGGCGACGCCCATCCTCACCAGGCCCAGCAGCCTAAACCTTTCCAGTGGTGAAGCTCTATCACCTAGTGCATGCCAGGACATCTGCATCCCGAACTGCAGAGAAGGAGGTCATCAGTAGTGGCGGAAAAGACCGATGTTTCACAGGCAGCGGAAGCGCCAGAAGAGAACGAAGCCTTGGACGAAGCACCACAGGCTGCCGACGCAAGTGAGCCGACAGAGGCCAAAGAATCAGAAGGTGTAGAGGTGGCCGAACCCGTCGAGGCTGAGGGAGTAGCAGCGCCACCATCAGCGGATGAGAAGGCGCCTGGCAGGGTGGAGGCCCTAGAAGCGCACCTGGATGAGGAAATCGAGGTCTCGGGCGAGGGAGAAACCGTGGACGAGGAACCGTCTCAGCCGGAGGCTGCCGAGCCCATGGAGATGATTGCGGATATGGACGAGTTGTCTCTAGGAACGGACAGGTATTACTACGGCACCGGGCGACGAAAGACAGCCAGTGCACAAGTGCGTCTCTACCCGTCCAAAGAACCCGCAATAACCGTCAACGACAAGCCAGTGGATCAGTACTTCTCTCGTGGTGCCGACCTGGTGCACCTCAAGAAACCGCTGCAAGTGACCGCCACTGAAGATATGTTCAGGATAACGGTCAAGGTCGAGGGGGGCGGCATCTCCGGACAGGCTGGAGCCATCCGGCATGGTATCGCCAGGGCTCTGACGAAGGCGAACCCAGAACTGCGCAGCACACTACGTAAAGAAGGATCCTTGACTCGAGACCCCCGTATGAAAGAGCGGAAGAAGCCTGGTCTCAAGAGGGCCAGGAAGGCGCCGCAATACACGAAGCGATAGACCAGCTTCAAGCGCCGTGCCGAGGCACGGCGCTTTCTTCTTCTCCGACTTTACTCCAACCCGCAGAATCGCCTCTCGAAGTGATCAAGCCCGGTGAAGCGTGGGCGGGTCTCCTGCTGTGAGCTAGAACAAATAGAGAATGGCCAGTACGGCAGCGCCCCACAGCAGGTTATTGATCACCAGCGGGGGATCCTTGATCAGCATCTCCTCCGGGCTGCCCGGAAGGTCCCGACGTTGCATCAGCAGCAGATAGCGAAAGATGCCATATAGGACAAAGGGGATGGTGAGCATCATGCTCTTGTTCTCAGGCACGTGAGCGCCCCAGAAAGTGTACAGCGAGTAGGCGATGACTGTGGAGGAAGTGACTACCGCGATCATCTCTACGAGAAGGGGAGAACTGTAGTCCGAGAGCACCTTGCGATGCTTGGGAGCGAGGTCTCCTAGCACTATCAACTCCTGGCGTCGCTTACACAGTGCCAGAAACAGCGCCAGGAAGCTGCCGCACACATAGAGCCACGGTGAGAATGTGGTAGCACCTGCCACCACCGAGCCAGCCATAACCCTCAACATGAAGGCCGCAGCTATGGCTAGGACATCCAGGATCACGAAACTGGCAAACACGAAGGAATAGGCGATCTCGACCACAAAGAACGCCAGGACCACCAGGGCGAAGCGATGGTCCAGGATGACGGCAACCACCAGGCTGACGGACGCCAGGACGATCGCCCCCCCCAACGCCGAGGACCTCTCTAGCCTTCCCGCCGCCAGGGGCCGATCTTGTTTCCTCGGATGGTGCTTGTCTCTCTCCGCATCCACCACATCGTTGATCAGGTAAGCAGCGCTGGAGAGAAGACACAGACAGAAGAAAGCCCCCACTGATCGCACTATCAAGCTAGGGCTTGCGAACTTCATCCCAAACACCAAGGCCGCGAACATGAACAGGTTCTTCAGCCAGCGCCTGGGATGCATGGCGACGATCAGTTCTCTGACCAGTTCATCCGCTCCTAGAAGACGTACAAGATCAGCACCACCGTGACGCCCCAGCACAGGTTACTGATGACAAATGGGACATCCCTGAGGAGTATCTCTTCGGGGCTGCCGCCCAGATTCTTCTGGTAGATGAGATAAAGGTAACGAAAGATGCTGTATAGAAGAAAGGGAATAGTCAGCATCATACTCTTGTTGGGAGGGAGGTTCTCAGCCGAGAACGTGTAGAGAGAATAGGCTATCACCGTCGACGACGTCACTAACGCGATCATCTCGTCCAGCAACTGCGGGGAGTACTCTTGCAGCACCTTGCGATGCCCAAGGGCGCTGGCTTCAAGCAGGAGCAGTTCGTTCCGCCGTTTGCCCAGCGCCAAGAAGAGGGCCAGTAGTGTTATGCACACGTAGAGCCAGGGCGAGAACCTTTCCGCCTCGGCCACCGCCGAACCAGCAGCCACACGCAGAACGAAACCAGCAGCAATGATCAAGACATCCAGAATGACGACGTCCTTCAAGCCGAAAGAGTAGAACAACTGGATCACGAAGTACACCAGAGCAATGAGGCCAAACAGCGGCTGAAGAAGGAATGACAAGGAGAGAGCAATGATGGGAAGGACGATGGCCGCACTCACGGCCCACGATTTACTCAGTCCACCCGAAGCCAGCGGACGGTTGCGCTTGACAGGATGCTGTCGGTCCCTGTCAATATCTGTCAGATCGTTGATCAGGTATACAGAGCCTGAGAGGATGCAGAAGAGGATGAAGGCCAAGGTGATCCTGCCCACATAGGTGACATCGAGCAGCTTGATGTCGAAGAGCAAGGCCGCGAAGATGAAGACGTTCTTCGTCCACTGCTTGGGACGCGTGGTGATCAACAATTGTCTAAACATGGGAAACATAATAACCTATTGCCCGGCAACAGTCAACCGTTTGACTTTTGCCCTTGGCAGGGATACCCTAAGGTGATGCGAAAGACGCGACTCGACACACTGCTGGTAGGCCGGGGCCTGGCCGAAAGTCTCCGAAGGGCCCGAGGCCTGATCATGGCTGGTCAGGTGCTGGTGGAAGATCAAATCGTGGATAAGCCAGGGAAGCGCGTCCCTGAAGACGCTCAGGTGACCATCCTTGAGGGACTTCGCTATGTCAGTAGGGGCGGGGCCAAGCTGGAGCACGCTTTGGACCGCTTCCAGATAGATGTGATGGGAAAGATCGTAGCTGACGTCGGGGCCTCCACCGGCGGATTTACCGACTGTCTGTTGCAGCGGGGAGCACATAGCGTCTATGCTATTGACGTCGCATACGGCCAGTTGGCCTGGCGATTGCGCCAGGACCCACGAGTGGTTGTCCTAGAGCGAACGAACATCCGTTACCTAGAAGGCCTGGCTGATCCCGTGGATCTGGCCACCATCGATGTGGCTTTCATCTCCTTGAGGCTGGTGCTCCCTCGGGTGGTGAATCTGCTGCAATCCGAGGGCGAAGTCGTGGCTCTGATCAAGCCCCAGTTCGAGGCTGGGCGGGAGCAGGTTGGTAGAGGCGGGGTGGTGAAGGACCCCGCTGTCCACCGTCAGGTTATGGAAAAGGCTGCAGAGTGGGCAACGTCCGAGGGACTGCGAGTACAGGGGCTCACCCCCTCTCCACTAAGGGGACCCGCGGGAAATGCGGAGTTCTTCGTGTATCTGAGCCGGGATGAGCAGCAGGAGAACATCGCTATCGACGAAGCCATCACCGCCTCCCTGGTGGAGGCAGAATCCCTCTGACCACGATCCGGTTGGAGAAGGCTCGGACGCACAAGGGAGGAAGTGTGGAGATCCTCGAGGTGGACCGGCAGGTGATAGAGGACTTTCTGAACCGTGAATGGAAGGCGGTAGACGAGCGCATCTTCGGACGTTATGATCCGGCGATGTGGGATGTTCAACGGTTTACCTTGGCAGCTTACGAGGATGAGGGCATCGCAGGGGCAGCGGTGTTCAAGATCGAAGCTGGCCTGGGCAAGCTATCGCAGATCATAACTGCCGAACACCATCGGGAACACGGGATAGGCAGCGCCCTCTTGGCGCGTGTCGAGGAGATTTGTCGCAGTGAGGGATGTCACAAGATTGGCTTGAAGACGTATTTGAACTCCCAAGCCCAGCGGTTCTATGAGAAACAGGGGTATGTCGTGGAAGGGGTACTGCGTCGTGACCTGCACGGCGTGGATATGTGTCAAATGTGCAAGTTCCTGTGACGGACACCATGCTGCCATTGACAAACGCCACAACCTGTCTTAAAATTCGCTCGATTGCCTGCCACAGGAGAGAAAATGCCCCTCGCAACACCCCTCTTGCTCGTGATCATCCTCCTTCTGGGAGCGGTCCTGCTGCCGCTGACGAAGAGGACAGCCCGCGTCCAGATTACCAACGTCTTGGCCGCCATCCTGGCAGGCAGTTGCCTTCTCTTCTCCCTACTCCTCTACCGCTATCAGCCAAACAGCATTAACTTCTCCGTCTGGCGCCCTGCGCCCCTCTTCGGTGTGCAGCTCGGCTACTATATGGACAACTTGTCACTTCTCTTCGTGTCGCTGATAGGCCTCATAACGCTGGTAGCGATCATCTCGCAGCGTGCTTTCCTCATCCCAGAGGATGAGCGTGGTCATCCTTACGGCGCCATCTTTCTGCTGGCCGCCGGGGGAGTCAGCCTCATCCTCTCAGCCGACCTGGTCACCCTTTGCTTCAGCTGGGGCTTCCTTGACCTGGCGCTGCTGTTCCTCACTGCCCTCCTGCACCGCGGAAAGGCAGCCTCTCGAATGGGGGTCAGGTTGCTGCTCATCAACTACCTCGCTGGACTGGCCCTGTTCTTGGCCGCACTGCTCCTGCTCGAAGCGCGAGGCGCGTCCCTGTCTCTCCAGGCAACGCCTCTCCCGACGAAGGTCATCTCCCTTGCCATGCTGGCCGCCCTGATGCGCGTGGGGCTGTATCCGGCGTTCGTTGCCCTGCCCGTCGACGTGGAGATGAGTCTCCCTACCCTAATCGTATGGTACGTCACTCCCTTGAGCGCGGGTGGGTATTTGCTGGCTCGGATGCTAACCTTGGCGTCTGTGGCAACTCTGCCAGGGAAGGAAGCGGCCCTGTTCTTGGGAAGCTTGGCTCTTGTCCTGAGTCCATTTCCTCTCTGGTTTGAGTCGAGTCTGAGGAGATCTGCCTCCTACATAGTTCTCAACCAGGTGGGCTATCTGACCCTCGCGAGCGCCATCTCCGCACCACATTCCGCGGCCATTATATCGTCGCAGGTCATCAGCCTGACCCTGGCTCTGAGTCTCCTCTTTCTAGGCCATATGACTTCCCGTGACCCTATGCCACATCCCTATGGCCTCTGGGCGCGAAGCTGCACACTTGCGGCCGTTGCCGCACTAGTGGGTACCCCTCTCACAGTAGGGTTCGCAAGCCGCTGGCTCCTCTACGAGTCCCTGTGGGACCTAGGCCTTGGCCCCCTCATCCTTCTAAGTCTGCTAAGCAACAGCTTTCTTCTGGCACCCCTATCGAAGATGTTTCTGGAACCTACTTCTCCAGGTACAGACCAGGGCGCGATAAGGCCTCTGCTGCTGGCGAGCATGAGCGGCTTGGCTATCCTTCTGCTGATCCTGGGCCTGCATCCTCCATTGATAGGGCGCATGGTAGGGCCGCCTGGTGGGCTCTCCACCCTGCCAGCCCTACCAGACCTGATCTACTCGCAAGAGCCATCCTTTTCTCTGGTTCTTCTTGCCGGCACACTGCTGTCGCTCCTACTGGGATACCTGATGTACCGCAAGGGGGAAACCATCGTGACCAAAGCAGGTGTCTCCCTGGAGACACTCCAGATGATCGCCGAAATGGGATGGCTATATCGCGCCCTGGACTGGACAGCGCAACGGACAGCCACAATCTTGGAACAGTTGGGAGGGTTCTTCGAGGGGAGACACTCGTTGGGCTGGATTCTGCTGTTCGCTACCTTGGTCACACTTCTACTCCTGAGTAGCTGAGGGGTAAGAATGGACGTACTGCAGGACATTTTCGTTAGCCTGTCTTCCCTTTCATACCTTGAGCTCATGCTGGGATTCCTCATCACGGCTACTGTCATCATCGTCCTTGAGGACTGGAGGCTCAGTCTCTGGGCCTTGCTCGCTCAATATGTCCTTGTGAGCTTACTTCTCGCTAGGGTGATACCCTTGCGAGTGGCGCTGGTCAAAGTGATCGTAGGAGCTATGATTTGTGTGATCTTCTACCTCACAGCGCGGCGCGTGCATTGGGGAAGAGAACCCACAATCAAGGGGGCCCACCATGAACAAGGCCCCGTCAGCACCGTGTTGGATATCTTTCCGATGAACCTGTGGTTTCGCCTCCTCTTGGTCCTCCTGGCGGCAGTGGTGAGCTACGCCCTGGGCACCAGACACCCCTTCGTTGACCACCCACTCGGCATCTCCCAGGCCTGCTACTGGTTGGTGGGGATAGGTCTGCTTACTGTCGTCCTGAGTAGAGATCCCTTCAAGGTTGGCCTGGGTCTCCTTACCTTCCAGGCGGGCTTCGAAGTTCTCTTCGCCACTCTTGAGAAGAGCTTGAGCGTGGCCGCACTACTAGGCGTCGTCAATATCCTCATGGCTTTGGCCATAAGCTACCTGACTACGGCTCAGCTGACCGTCATTGTCGAGGAAGACAGAAGATGATCCTCATTCTCCTGATCTTCGTCCCTTTGACAATGGCAGTACCGGTCTACTTCCTCAGGCGCTACTGGACTGCAGCCGTTTTCGTCTCACTGGCGACGACGTTGACGCTGATAGGGATTTGCAGTCAGGCGCCCCTGGGCGAACCAGCATACATCTTGGGACGTGAGCTCATGCTGGACGAGCTCAGCGGCTTCATACTGATCTTCCTCTTGAGCCTGGCCAGTCTCATGATCCTGTATGCGTGGCAGATACCTCAAGGCTGGGCGTTCATACCTTCTCTCTTGGCCATCCTGGGCCTCCTCAGTGGAGCGATCATGATCCGCACCTTCCTCATATCCGTCCTGCTATTGGAGATGGCAGCACTCGTCTTTGTGTTCATGATCCACGGAAGACGTCCCGCCCCGGTGGGGACCGCCATCGGATACGTAGTCCCCCTCGTAATGGCCATCCCGTGCCTGCTCGTGGTATCCTGGCTGGCAGAGAGCTACGCTCTGCATCCCGACAACCTCCTTCTGATTCGTTTCACAGTCATCGCCCTATCCGTGGGGTTCGGCATCCTACTGGCAGCGGCACCCTTTCACTCCTGGTTACCCGCAGTAGCCGCTGGGGCCCCCTTCGCGGCGAGTGCTTCGCTCATCTGTATCTTCAACCCGGTAGTCCTGGTCCTTCTCCTGGGTGTGCTCAACAGCCATCTCTGGTTGACCACAGGCTCACCAATGCTGTTAGTGATCTCGATATCCGGCCTATTGACAGCGCTCGTGGGCGGGGTGTTCGCCTTCGCCCAACGGGACCCAGGACGCCTGATGGCCTACGCTGCTATCAGCGACATGGGCTTCGTCTTGGTAGGGTTAGGAACGGGCTCTCTGACGAGCACTACCGGCGCTCTGGCCCACATCGTCAACCGCTCTCTGCTGGTGCTGCTGCTAGCTATGAGTCTGGGAACGCTACGCACATACCTCAACGACGGCTCTGTTTCCACATTGCGAGAGGCCCTAAGGAGGACGCCAGGGAGCATCGTCGGCTACATCGTGGGTGGTCTCGCCCTGGGTGGTTTCCCCCTATTCAATGGCTTCGCCACCCGCTGGCTTGTGTATCGGTCCCTCCCTGGAGACAGTCCTCTGTACCAGGGGGCCCTGCTACTGGCTGGGGCCGGTGTGGTTTTGGGATATGTGAGATCGTTGTCCCTGATGCTTCAGCCTTCGCCGCAATTGAAAGCGGTACGGGAACCCCTGCTGGTAACGGTCATGACCCTGTCGTTGGCCGCGCTATGCTTGCTCCTAGGGCTGGCTCCTGGACTGCTGGTGGACCCCATTCTCAGCATTGTACAAGAGATGGCCTTCATCGGAGGAGGCTAGTCGGTCTTGCCAACCCCTGCGCCCGTTGGTATAATGAAGTCAACAGGTGGAAAGGTTTCGACGGGCGATGGCCGAGAGTGTCCAGGAGATGCTAAGCGCGCTGGCTGCGGATGGCCTGAAGGTCATGTTCGTGGCCTATCCCGACGCCTGCCGCGCCTGCCGAAAACTGCAAGGTCGCATCTTTGGCCCCACTGAAGCGCCTCCGATACCGGTAAAGGATTGTCTCACCCCGCCCTGCCGATGCCGCTACGAAGGCTATGACCCCCGCGCCGTGGTTGCCAGACTGTTGACGGCGGGCATTCATGCCGTCAAGGAGCAGAGGGTAGAAGATGCCAGAGAACTGCTATACCAGGTGATTGACCTGGATGATCGGAACGAAAAGGCCTGGCTATGGTTGAGTGGGGTGGTAGAGGGGATAGACGAACGAATCCTCTGCCTGGAAAACGTGTTGGCCATCAACCCCCATCACGGACTGGCAAGAGAGGGCCTGCACCATTTGCAGGCCCAAAGACGGCACGTTGGAGCTGGACAAGACGCAGCAATGAAGGTCAAAGTGGCCAGGGAAGCGATTGATCACCTCAGGGCTAGCCAGCTGAGGATGATGACTCTGAAGGAAACGCCAGTAGTGCCGGCAACACCTCCCACGACGAAGGCGGGCACCCGCAGGGCCGACAGAGAGCCGATTACTAGGGAATCGGTGGGCGCGAAAAGAGCTCCAATAGGCTTTGCGATGGCCTTCCTCT
>JAUWYD010000368.1 GCA_030616025.1 Chloroflexota bacterium | reverse complement strand
GCTGCGCTTTGAGCGAACGCTAGACTGTCAAGGAGGGAAACGATGCTGAATGGATACGGTGGGCAAGTACTCAGAGTCAATCTGACCGACGGGACTTCCAGGAAATCGGAGCTTGATCCTGAGCTTGCCAGGGACTATTTGGGAGGGCGCGGTTTTGCGGCCAAGATTCTGTACTCAGAGCTGGAAAAGGGCGCTGATCCCCTCGGGGAAGGGAACAAACTCATCGCGGCCGCCGGTCCTCTGTCGGGGTTGCTCATACCAGGAGCGGGCAAGACGACGTTTGCCGCCAAATCTCCCGCCACGGGTGGGTATGCGGACAGCAATGTCGGCGGGCTGTTCAGCGCCGAGATGAAGTATGCTGGCTATGATCTGATTATTCTCGAGGGGGTGTCGCCTGAACCTGTATACTTGTTCATCGACGACGACACGGTGGAGTTGCGAGACGCAAAGGCGTATTGGGGCCAAGGCAGTATTACCGCAGAGACGGCCCTGAAGAACGAACTGGGCGAGGATTTCCAGATCGCCACGATTGGCCCAGGTGGGGAGAATCTGGTCAAATACGCGTGCATCAGTCACGATTTCGGTCGTCAAGCTGGACGGACTGGCATCGGAGCCGTGATGGGCTCCAAGAAGCTAAAGGCCATTGCGGTCCACGGTACGAAGAGCATCCCCGTTGCTGATGTGGACGAGTTTCGCCGCGTTGGCCGGGAGATGTATGACTACTGCAAAGACAGTGACGCCTGGGAAGTGTGGGTCAGGCTCGGCACCTCTGGGGTCAATGTGCCGTCGAACGAATGGGGTTCGTTTCCCACGCGGAATTTCCAATCCGGGCACTTCGATGAGATCGAGACGATGACTGGCGAGTACATGCGGGAGAAGATCGTTATCACGGACAAGGCCTGCTTCGCTTGTCCCTGCGCCTGTGGCAAGTACTCCTATAGCAAGAAGTGGGATATCTACGTTGAGGGACCTGAGTATGAGACAGCCGCCTTCCTGGGGGCTGACGTGGCCGTGTCAGACATAGAGGATGTGGCGTACGCCAACTATCTGTGCGACGAGTTGGGAGTTGACACCATCTCGGCAGGGAACGTGATCGCTTTCGCCACAGAGTGTTTCGAGAAGGGCATCATCACTTCCAAGGATACCGGGGGCTTGGAGTTGAGCTTCGGTGACTCTGAGGCAGTCTTCGAACTCATCAGGAAGATCGCCAAGCGAGAGGGGGTCGGAGATGTGCTGGCTGAAGGAGTGAAGCGCGCTGCCCAGGTTTTCGGTGGGGAAAGCGCTGACTTCGCGATGCATATCAAGGGCTTGGAGATCAGCGGCTATGACTCGCGCAACGCTCCGGCGATGATGCTTGCCTACATGACAGCCGACGTGGGCGGACATCACAACCGTGCCTGGGCCATCACCTACGACATCGAGGTGGGGCGAGATGCGATCACTGAGGACAAGGCGGCCAAGGTGATCGAGTTACAGCACATCCGTCCACTCATGGACTGTCTTGGCACCTGCCGTCTGCAGTGGGTGGAGTTGGGCATGCCGCTGGACTACTATGCCCCGGCCATGCAGGCCATCACCGGCCTTGGTCATTCGTGGGATGACCTGTTACACGTCGCGGAGCGAGTGTGGAACCTCACCAGGGCTTTCTGGGTGCGGGAGGTGGACGCCTTCGGCCGCGAGTGGGACTACCCGCCGCCACGGTGGTACACAGATCCTGTGACCACGGGGCCCACCAAGGGCAAGCTGGTTGCCAGGGAGGATGTGGACAGACTGCTGGACATGTACTACAGGCAAAGGGGTTGGGACGACAACGGCATCCCCACGCAGGAGAAGCTGGACCACCTAGCCCTGGATTTTGTGGGACTCTGAAGCAGCAGAGGACAGGTGAAGCGTCGAGGTGA
>JAUWYD010000229.1 GCA_030616025.1 Chloroflexota bacterium | reverse complement strand
GATGGGCATCTACTCGACCAAGTCCAAGTGGCAACAGGTATTCCACCCTTTCGTGGCCTTCTGCGTGCGGAACCGTGTTCACCCAGATGTGTTCACCTATGGCGCATTGGTCATCTCTTTCGTCGCCGCGTTTGCGTTCCTGCTGGCGGGCAGTGACCATGCATGGCTGTGGCTCGTTCCGCCTCTGCTCGTCCTGCGCCTGCTGTTCAACCTGATGGATGGCCTAGTTGCGCGGGAGAGGGGACTGACCAGCATGTGGGGTGAAGTAAAGAACGAGTTTGGGGATCGTATCGCAGACGTGGCCATCTTTCTCGGTCTGGCCTTCGGCGGCTATGTGGACACGCGCCTCGCCGCGCTGGCCCTCGCGCTCATCCTCTGCGTGTCGTATCTAGGCGTTCTCGGCAAAGCCCTGGCCGGAGAGCGTGTATATGGCGGCATTTTCTGGAAGGGCGACCGGATGATCTCCCTGGCGGTGTTCACTCTGTATCCAGTCCTCACAGGGAACTTGGCGAGCTACAACTGGTATCTTGCTCTCGCGGCGCTAGCGGCGACCGTGACCATCGTGCAGCGGCTGCGCATCATCCACAGTTATACGAAATCGTCTCGCTAGTGCTCGGTGCATCAAGGAGCGTGGTGAATGCCTGAATGATGGAAAAAGATTCGGTCATCTCTCGCAAGAGCGCATAAGGAGGAGCTATGGGCATGGAGAATCCTCTCGCCAATCCACTGTTTCTACCGTCGCTGAAGATCGTCGCCGGAGTATTGGCCGTCGGCTTCCTGCTGATCCTGTTCGTGTCCCGCAAAGATCTGAAGGCCGGCCTCACCGGCGAGTACGGCAAACGCTTGATCGGTTGGATGATTGTCACGCCGCTCTTCCTCATCGCCACCTTTGTCGGAGGGATAGTGGCAGCGGCCATCCTGCTCTTCTTCTTCTATCGCATCACGCTCGAATACGTGCGGGTGGTGGGCGTGGAGCGGCCCTATGCGCTGTATCTCTACACACTCGTCCCGATCACCTTCGTCACCGCCGCCTTCTTCCCTTCGCTGTACTTCACCCTGCCCGCCGGATCTATCCTCCTCCTATCACTGGTCCCTCTTCTCACCGGCCGCATCGAGAACCTCTACCTCCAGCTCTCGTTCGCCGGGCGCGGCTACCTGTACCTGGTGTGGTCGGTCGGACATTTGATCCTCATCAGGCAATTGGGCGGCGCTGGGTTAGTGATGCTGGCCGGCGTGGGTGTGGCCATGAGCGATGCGATGCAGTACACCATCGGCAAACTGATGGGCAAGCACGTCATCTCGCCTCGCGTGAATCCGCGCAAAGCGTGGGAGGGGCTCCTGGGCGACTTTCTGGGCGCTGGCATGGCGGTGGCGCTCTTCGACTTCGCCATACCAGAGGGATTCTGGCTACCTCACAAGATCGCCCTGGTCGTGATCATTGGTCTTGGAGCCGCGTGGGGGGATTTGATCAGTTCAATGATCAAACGTGTGGCGGGCGCCAAGGATTGGGGGGACATCATCCCGGGTCATGGCGGGCTACTGGATCGCGCCAACAGCATGGTGGTAGTCATCCCGCTGATCTACTATTTCTCCTTTCTGCTCTTGGAGTATCCAACGCGGTAACCACCATACCCAGTTGAGGCCAGTAGCCCTTGTCGGCAACCTGGGGAGGACGCACCTCGCGAATGACGGGGATACTCGTCGGGACCGCGCATCTCTAGTTGCCTGGCGACGACTCAGTGCACCTCGAAGTAGTACCCCACATACACCGCAACCCACACCAGCGCATAGGCGCAGATGACGAGCCTGGTGCGGTGTTGGACAGCATTTTTGAACACCCTACCCAACGCCGCGCCCGCAAGTGCGATAAGGAAGAACCGTACCCACCTTCCTGGTACGGTGAGAAGCAGAAGAGGAATCAAGCCCAGATTCTGTTGCCCGGCCTGCGCTGCGTAGATCTTGTAGGGGATACCCTGCAGCGGCCCGGTAATCAGCGCCAGCAGCCCGCTGCTCCGAAACTGCTCGGCCACGGTGACCACCATTTCGGCGCCGATAAGGGGGATCCGGAGCAGCAGTTGATCGACTACTGGCCCGTTGGCCGCACCCAGGAGATACATGAACGCCCCGCCGACCATCGCGCCAGCGGTGGCAGCGACGGTCGTCCACAGTCCCTTGCGCCAGTGAAACAGCGCGACGAAGCCGAGGTATACATCCGGGATGATGAAGAACAGCGTTGCCTCGGCCAAGCCCCACAGGAAGGCAACAATCTGTGAGCCATTCGAGGCTGTGTGCCCCTCAAGGCTTGCGTAGAGCGGCGAAGGACTAGGTTCGGCGATCATAAGCCCCTCGACATCTGCCGGGCATAGATCCACCAACGGTATAACACCCATGGGCGAAGTAAGCTTCTCGGTCAGAAGGGAGATCCCAGCCCCAACGCACACAGCATAGTGCATGTTGCCATCTTGGGCCTGAACTACCGCTGGGGTACCAGCTTTCGTTAGGCTGGGGACACTCCCATCGAGCTTGCAGTGTCGTCAGGGCACCGCGAAAGGCGAGAAGGACGTGAAGTGCGCAGTGATCAATAAGCAGGAGCCCCGTTCACGTGGCCCATCAGTTGCAGCGGAGGATTCCCCCTGCAGCCTACTGTTTCTCGTAGGGCTTCCCTTCCTGCGCCGGCGGTCTCACTCGACCCACGACTCCAGCCACGATGATGATGGTCAGGACGTAGGGTGCCGTCTGCAAGAACTCAGGCGGCAACGGCGCGTTGATAAAGGGCAATACCGGCTGGAGGATCTGCATCTTCACCTGCAAGGCGTTGGCAAAGCCGAAGAGGAGGGCGGCTATGAAGGCTCCGATGGGGTTCCAGTTGCCGAAGATCATGGCCGCCAAGGCGACAAAACCCTGCCCCCGAGTCATGGCATCCTCGAAGGTCCCCACCTGTCCCAGCGAGAAGTAGGCGCCCCCTACGCCTGCGATCAGCCCGCCGATGATCACGCTGATGTAGCGCGTGCGGTTGACGTTGACGCCCACCGTGTCGGCGGCGCGAGGGTGCTCACCGCAGGCACGCATCCGCAACCCCCATGGGGTAAAGAAGACGACGTAGTTCACCGCCACCAGCAGAATGAGCATGATATAGGTCGTAGGCTGATTATTGAAGAGGATTTGCCCCACGATGGGGATTTGGCTCAGTATGGGGATGGGAATCGCGTCAAAGTGACCGGGTGTGCTCAGGCCGGCCGGCTCCAGCAGGCGGAGGTTCAAGAAGCGGGTGGCGCCCACGGCCAGAATATTGATCACCGTGCCGGAGACGATCTGGTCCACCTTGTACTTGATGGACAACACGGCATGGAGCCCCGCCATCACCCCGCCGATGAGGGTGGCCGCGATCAGGCCCATCCA
>JAUWYD010000062.1 GCA_030616025.1 Chloroflexota bacterium | reverse complement strand
CCTGGCGAGAGCCCGATGCTGCAACGCTTTGACAGCCCCCACCGATTTTCCCAGGGTCCTGGCTACCTCCTCGTTACTCTTCCCTTCCATGAACCTAAGGAGGATGACCAGCCGCTGATCCTCAGTGAGGTGCGTGAGAGCCTCAGCCAATTCATCCTGCGTCGCTGCGCGGTAAGCTGCCTGCTCCACATCCTCACTGCCGCTCACGAGGCGCTCATCCAGGGGCAACATCACGCCTCGAGCCGCGCGTCTCTGATAGTCAATGACGATGTTTCCAGCAATTGTGTACAGCCAACTCAGCAAGGGGCGGCCCCGGTAGACGAAGCGGTCTATGCTCTCCACCACCCGTACGAACACCACACTGGTGAGATCCTCGGCCGTGGAAGCCTCACCCACCCGGTAGTAGATATAGCGGTAGACAGCAGATTGATGGCGCTCGTAGACTTCGGCGAAGGCGTTGGCGTCACCTTGCTGCGCCCGCTGGACTAGCCGTTCCTCGTCATTGGATGCTGTCATCCCGATCACATCGTCCCGACGGTCTCTTATCGCCTGCCCTGGAGATCCACGCTGCAGACACGGATTTCCTTCGAAGCCAGCGGCAACTGAAACCGAAAAACATCATACTTTCTTCAGGGGGATAAGTCAACCGCGCTACGGTGGCAATTGCGCAACTGTTTTGTGAGATCATGCGGGGTGAAGAGGGGGCTGACGAAGGAACATCTGAGGGGCTTCACGCCAGGCTTCGGTCTCAGTCGAAAAACGGGAGGCGGCAGCGAGGCTCATTCAGTATTTGGCCCCGCGAGGCAGGCGCGGCAATCCTGCTATTCATTTCCGCACGAACTGAGGCTAACCGCGCTTCCGTATCATCATCGTCCGATGGCCAGAGCGTTGCAAGCCCACTATCTCAGCCCAGGAGAAAGGGCACAAGTAGGGCAAAAAGCAGTCGGGGGCTTGAAAGCCCCCGACGCCAGACCGAAATAGACCTGAAAAGTGTTATGGGCCGTCAGTTCTTCTTGCCTCCACCGCCGCCGTGATCCTTGTCCTTGTCATGGCCTCGTCCACCGCCCTGGTTGCCCTTGTCTTCAGGCTTCCCATGGCCCTGATTGCCATCCTTCCCATTGCCATGTGCCTTCCCATCACCAGACGCCGAGAGGCCACTCGCGGTCGTGCTAGCAGAGGCCTTGAGATCTCGCCGTATCTGACCCCAGCTGGCCCCTTCATCTACACGCCTTAGCACCAGTGCCTCAGGCGTCGCATCTGGGTCATCTGAGAACTGGCCTGCGAGCTTGTGAGCCACGATGATTGTCCCTTTAGTAGCGCCCTGATTCAGCATCTCAGCTATGTCCTCGGCATCGGCTCCCAGCCGTTCCGCCAGGCGATGCGCTGCCATTGGCAGTGTGCCGGTAGGTGCGCCACGCCCTGAGATGATAGCACCCAGATTGCGGCCTTGGTTGCCAGGATGGAGATCAAAATACTGCGCAATCTCGCCCCATCCCATCTCCTGCCTCATCTCTATGATCTCGCCAACGGACAGGTCACCAGCCAGTGCCATGAAGTAGGCTTTGGCGATCCCTCCCCAGCCAAACCCTTCGGACCGATGTGCGACCACATCCGTCACGGGCACATCGAAGAACAGACCAATGCAGGTAGGTATCATTACACCACCAGTGATGGGCTGCGTGGGGCTAGTCGTGCCGGAGGCGGCGAGAGGAGCCACGTTTCGACCACGGGTAGGAGCAGGCAGCCTCGCTGGTTCCAACTTCGCCGCGCTGGCGGCGAGCACAGCTCCTGCAGTCAAGAGGAAGATGCTTCCCACTATGATTACTGCGATCCCAACTCTTGAATGTACTCTCCGTTCCATCTCAGCCTCCTTGTAGGTAGTACAAATAGCCTCGGACAGTTGGCGGTTCGCAAACCCCGCCATCGCATCCCACCACGCGCAAATGACAGTCTACATCATGCATAACGAACGAAGACGGGATAAGATACGACCTGCCAATAGTACTTTGGTACCAATCATGTCCGGGCTGCATCGTCAACCCATTCGAAACTGCGTCTTCCCCGCCTGCAAATGAGGATCATCCGGTCTGAATGCGTCCGTGGTCCTTGATTTCGCCTCCCAGGGCCCACTATTGAAGCTGGTACCAGTAACACTCAGTAAGGCCACTGGCCGCCATCAGGGAGGAGAAGCGCTAGCTCGCGAAGATCTCCTCCAGCCAGTCCATTATCGTTTCCGTCACTTGGGCCTCGTATCCCCGATAGTTGTGAGGCGCCCCCTCCAGCACAGCAGTATCGCAGCGAGGGCTGGAAAGGGCTTTGGACTTAAGGACGGCCAGTGCTTCTTCGGGATTCGGTGCGGTCGACTCGGCCACTGTGCCCATCAGCGCCAGAATGGGACAACGCAACTTCGCTATCGTCTCCCATGGCTCATCGGGCCTGCCGAACTTGAAGATGTCAGACTTGCTCTCGACGAACAGGCTGTGGATGGTAGCAGCCGACATGGGGTATGGTATGAGGGGTCCACTGAACAGAGCCTCCCCGCTGCCTTCAGACACCATTTCCGTGGCCCAGGTCAGCGTCCTCTCCATCTCAGCTCCGGCCGCTTCCAGCCAGAACCCCTGATCAGCAGGCGACATAAAGATCAGTGCCTTGACGCGCTCATCAGCGGTTTCACTTTGATAGTAAGCAACTTTCAAAGCCCCGGAACTGTGCCCAAGAAGGACAGCTTGCTCGTATCCGCGCCCCTGCAGAAAGCCCAGCCAAGCCTTGACGTCCAGCAAGCACTCTTCGAAGATCTCGAAGGCCACTCCCATACGCCTGCTGGCCGTGGGATCCTTGGCGTACACGGTATTCATGATATCATGCCCACGCGTATTGCCGGACAGCAAGGAGTAACCCCTGTTCGTCAACCCATCCGCCAGTCGATCCAGAAACTGGCTACGGTAGAAGTTAGAAGATGCCCCATGAATGTGAAGAACGGCCGGCAGACCGCTCAAATACTGGGCAGTACAATGCAGGCTCTGCAGCTGCAACTCATCATCGGTCCAGACGCGAACTAGTTCACCCTTCACCTCTACCTCCCCTTCACAACTACCTACACCGCAGAGGTCTCCGTGGCACGAAGTGTACCGGCAAGAGGACTTGGCCGTCAAGCTGGTACCCAGCTTGACGGCTTGCATTGCGTGTGATATATTCCGTCTGGAGAGGAGAACCTATCCAAAGGACGGTGCGATGGCTGAAATCTCAGACTTCGAGAGACAAGAGATCCAAAGGTACCTGAAATGGAACGAGAAGCGTTTATTCCGGGAACTGGATAGGTACTACGGCGCTTCCTTGCCCGGGGGTCAGCGGCCATCATATCGTTTCCGGGGAAAGGCACGTGCCTGGTTCAGCTCGCTCCTGCCGAGACTGAGGGAACACATGCGTGAGGAATGGGGATACGAAGAGAAGAAACAGGATCCCGAACTCCAGGACCAGGAGAACCTCGTGATAGCCGTCGGTGAAGCACTGCTGCCCCTCCTCGAAAGGAACCCTTTCCCCACTGGGGCCCAAGCGCCCACCTACCTGGTTTCGGCAATCGTGGTCCAAGTGGGTCTGGACTGACTATGTGACGAACAGAGTTCCTGAGAAAGCCTCGTCGGGGGCTCGCGACCACAGTTGGACCAGGTCACAGCTCGTAGACATCAAAATCCTCGGCGAACTGAACCCGCCCATGGTACTGTTTCCGTATCTCAGCGATAGTGAGATACGGTTCCTTCACCAGGTTGGGATGACAATGTACCAGGATGACCTCTCCCACCTGCGCTTCACCGGCCAACTCGCCTACCTGCTCCGGCGTGCAGTGAAAGGGATGAAGTTCTTCAACGCTGCACTCCTGAAACAACAGCTCGGCTCCCCTAGCCAGCGAGACCAATTCCCGGCAGGGACTGGTATCCGAGGACCACACCGCCACCTTCCCGTTGACGCGGGAAGCGATCCTCACGGCGTTCGTGGGGACTTGATGCCTGACCGGGCTGCTGTAAACAGCATAAAGCTCCGTCTCCAGAAGCAGAAACGTTTCCTCACTGGGAATGAAATGCAACTCCAGAGGCACAGGTTTTTCCCGGAGTTCGAAGGCATCGAGTAGAGTGCGCACGACCCCGTGGGTATGGCCATTGGCGTAGATGTGAAGAGCCTCTCTTCTACCATAAAGCCACAGTTCGTGCACCAGTGAGGGCAGGCCGTATACGTGATCTGGGTGAGCGTGAGTCAAGATCACGCCTTTCAGTCGCTCCGGATCCACACCCGCTTTCAGCAACTTGTGGAAGGGACTTCCAGCGCAATCAATGAGTAGACTCCCAGCGGCACTGTCAATGAGAAAGAAGGTATTGTCGCGGGTTGCGCTCGCCAAGGCAGGCCCAGATCCCAGCACCACGATTCTCTGTCGCTTCGGATCCTCCATCCCCATTTGCGCTCACGTCTACCTAGCGGCACCTCGACGGCTGGTCGAGTTGCCTGTTTCCAGACCCGCCGCACCTCGGCTTCAAGGGCCAGACCTCTCCCACTCTTCAGCGCTGATGAGAGCGGGTTTGCGCAGGCTGTCTAGAACTTCGGCCAGATCATGGGGTAGCTCCGAAATCAATTCGATCTGTTCCCCCGAGGACGGGAGTTGAAACCCCAAGCGCTGCGCGTGGAGAAACTGCCTCTTCAGCCCCAAACGTTGCTTGCGATAGCCATACACAGCGTCGCCGACGATTGGGTGATTGATGAAGGCCAGATGCACTCGCACCTGGTGCGTCCGCCCTGTCCGCGGCCTGATCTCCAACAAGGTATAGTCCGATAGATACTCAAGAACCCGGTACTCCGTCAGTGCGTCTCGCCCGCCGCTCCGGACTACCGCCATACGTTTCCGGTGTTTCGAATCGCGCCCGATGGGAGCATCTACTGCGCCACTGCTTGGCTCCACCTTGCCCTGCACCAGAGCCAGATAGAGCTTCTCCACACGGCCCTCCTTGAATTGGCGTTGCAGTTCGCCACGAGCATCCTCATTCTTGGCTACTATGATCAGACCCGATGTATCCTTATCTAGTCGATGCACAATACCCGGACGTTTGTGCTCGTCGACGGGCAGATTGGGGTAGCGAGCCAGTAAAGCATTGACCAAAGTACCATTCTGGTGGCCATGAGCAGGATGGACTACCAGTCCCGCAGGTTTGTCCACGACCAACAGGTCTTCGTTCTCGTACACGATTTCTAGCGGGATGCGCTGCGGTGCCAGCTTGACTTCTTCCACGGGCGGAACGCGCGCCACTATCTCGTCTCCCTGCCTCAGTCGGTGACTTGGCTTCACCTGGGCACCATTCACCGTAGCCAATCCCTCAGCGATGAGCTGCTGAGCGCGAGAGCGGGAAAGAGAAGGCACCTCTTGAGCCAGATACTTATCTACACGCTGACCACCCTCTCGGGTCGTCAAGCGAATCATGTCCTCCATTCACCCACCGCCAGACAAGAAACACCGAGGCCCGTTCAGCCCTCGGTGCGCGTGAAGCATGGACCCCAGGTCATTTCAGTTATGCCCTTCCGACCTCTGCTCGTCCTCGTGCTCGCTGAACAGAAGAAAGAAGGCAAGTATCGCCACACCTGCGACGATGGCACTATCCGCGAGATTGAATACCGGCCAGATCTTGAAATCGATGAAATCGACGACGCTCCCCAGACGTACGCGATCCAGCAGGTTGCCCACTG
Source organism: Chloroflexota bacterium (assembly GCA_030616025.1). Taxonomy (GTDB): domain Bacteria; phylum Chloroflexota; class Anaerolineae; order UBA7937; family B3-Chlor; genus B3-Chlor. The sequence goes on along the minus strand of JAUWYD010000062.1, from coordinate 900 downwards.
CGCCTCCCAGTTGCAGGCCGAGGCTGATTCTGAGCCAGACATCACTTGGAGGGAGATAGCGATAGAAAACCACGATGCCTCCCACGACCAAGACAGCCACCATGGCAAACAGAGTACCGTGCTCCTGAAAGAGGCCGAAAGCAGCCCCGGTGTTGGTCACGTGGGTAAGGGTGACAAAAGGCTTCAAGAAGAGTACTGGATTCCACATCTCTCCGACGGAGAGATTCCTTTGAACCACGTACTTGCTAGCCTGATCCACCAGGAACACCAGGGCGCCGACTCCCAGGAACAGCGCCCACCCCCGCCCGTCGCTTCTCAAACTCGATCACCAGTCAATGACTCTCTCTCCTGGCGTCGTACGCATTCCACACATAGGCTGGTATACGGCAGCACCTTCAGGCGCCCCCACTCGATGACATGACCACAGTCCCCACACTTCCCGTAGGCACCGTCTTCGAACCGCCCTAGCGCTCCGTCCACACGCTTAAGGGTGTCTGCCAAACCCTCACGCAGGGAGAAGTTCCTCGTCTGTTCGAACACACCTGTAGCGTCATCGGCCATGTGATTGCCGTAGCCGGGGCGCTCCTGTTCACGCATACCCAGCTGCTCGATATCCTCAACCAGGCGGGCACGTTCACCTTCGACTTTCTTCTTCAGCATACCGTGCGCCCTGGGCACCACTCACCTCCTTCCCCGTACGTCCAGAGGGCCATCGGACAACAACCCCAGGGCCGCTATCCGACGTTTCCCCAGGACTAGGGCGCAGGTGTTCATACACACACTGCAGGAATCATGGTCAGATTCTAGCCAAATCCAATTCCAAACGCAAGTCAACGCATCTCACTCAGATTCCCCTACAGCGGGCACCCTCACAAGTTGGAGTGTGATGGTCATGCCATC
>JAUWYD010000022.1 GCA_030616025.1 Chloroflexota bacterium | reverse complement strand
CATCATCTCTTTCCACAGCGAAAGCACGGCATCCACATGGCCAATCTGCGCCTTACCCACAAGCACACGCTCTTCCACAACCGCCGTCACCTCGGCTTCCGTTTCGCACCAAAGATGATCCAGGAAGTTGGTGAACCCCCTCCTCTCCCAGAAGCGCTGCGCTACGGGATTGCGGTGGGGCACATCAACCTGGGCCGCGTCCAACCCCTCCGCCTTGAACCACTCATGTATCGTCACTGAGAGAGCTCGTCCGATTCCTTGCGCGCGCCACGCCTCATCAGCATGCAGGCAGCCTACATAGCCAAACTCTGGGAGAGCGAAAGGCCTGTTGTCCACGATCTGGCCCATGGCATACCCCACCAATCCCTCACCCCGGCTCTCCTGGGCCACGAAGATCCGATGTCGTCGCCTTCCCAGCATCCGCTGCACCGCTTTCCCGAACTTCTCCAAATCCTCTGAGTCTGGAGCCAGCCTAGGGTCCAAACGCCCATGAAACTCGCTCGCCTGCTTGTGCAGCCTCAGCACCTCAGTGAAGTCATCCCACTGAGCTTCGCGGACAACTGCCAAATGCCCTCCCTCAAACAAGAAGCCCTCGCCCCTCATAGGGACGAGAGCCGTCCTCGCAAGATCACACCCCCGCGGTACCACCCTACTTAGCGGTTGCCCGCTCACTCTCAGAAGGGTACGCGTTCATACCCTCGACATTGATAACGGGCGACGTTCCCGGCCAAGTCTACTCTGGCCATCCATTGACAGCCATTTCGGTTGGCGGCTCCGGAAGGATTTTCAGCGGGGCCCTCGTATCCGGCTCGCACCTGCCCGGACTCTCTGAACGATGGCTGGCCGCCTACTCGTTTCCATCAAAGCCTTTGCGATTTGCTGATAGTATGCCACAAATGAGTGAAGATGTCAAATTGCGATTGCCAGGCTACGACCACCAGGCCTGGGTGTGTGTCAGCTCAGTCCTGGTACCTGCCCAAGACAAGGCAAGCGTTCTGTCCTCCCAAGCCAAAGGAATTGGCGAGCACGACTTCCACCTGGGCCTCTCGTGCCACGTGGGGCACATAATCCAGGTCGCACTCAGGATCGGGATTGTCAAGGTTGATGGTGGGATGTATAACGTTGTCACGAATGGTAAGCACGCACGCCACCGCCTCGACGCCCCCCGCAGCACCAATCAAGTGTCCTGTCATGGATTTGGTGGCGCTTATGGGTATATGATAGGCACGCTCCCCGAAAGCCCTTTTGATCGCCACGGTCTCAGCCACGTCACCCAGCATGGTCGAGGTAGCATGAGCGTTGATATAGTCTATGTCCTCCAAGGACACCTGAGCATCCTCCACAGCCCTAGCCATGGCTCGGGCCGCCGCTTTGCCCTCAGGGTCGGGTGCGATCAGATGATAGGTATCTGAAGTGCCCGCGTAGCCCAGCACCTCGGCATAAATGCGCGCCCCGCGATCCAAGGCATGCTCCAGCTCCTCAAGGATGAGGACACCAGCCCCCTCTGCCGGCACAAAGCCATCGCGGTCGGCATCAAAGGGGCGAGACGCCCTTTCCGGCTCATCGTTGCGGCGTGAGTAGCCACGCGCTACGGAGAAGGCAATCACGCTCAACTCACAGATGCCGGATTCCGTGCCCCCTGCGACCATGATCTGCGCCGCCCCACGACGGATCACTTCAGTAGCCTCACCTATCGCTTGAGTTCCGGCCGCGCAGGCTGTGACCACTGTGGAATTGTAGCCCTCAAGCCCATATGTGCAGCTTATGTGGTGAGCAGCAACGTTAAGACTCACCGTCACCGCGAAGAACGGAGAGATCCGCATCCCTCCTTTGGTCAACAAGACCCTGCACGCCTTCTCACACTCCTCGATCGCGCCACCGCCGCTGGTGCCTAGTATTACCCCGGCCTCTTCGCTATCAATGCCATCAGAGCCCAAACCAGCGTCCTCGAGCGCCATCCCTGCCGCAGCCACGCCCAACTGGCTGTAGCGGCCCATTCGGCGTGCCTCCTTGCGATCCATGTACTTACGAGGGTCGAAACCTCTTACCAACCCACCTATCTTGGTGGGATACTCCTCGACGTTCACTTCAGTTATCAAACTCACACCGGAGCGTCCTTCGACAAGACCCTGCCAGGTTGCCTCCGCAGTCAGACCGAGGGGGGTGATGGCTCCCAGTCCCGTTATCACAACCCTTCGTCTCCGCCCCACCGGCTTTCGCCTCCCCAAAGTCGCGCCGCAATTGAAGCAGAAATTGGCCGCATCTGGATTGTGCACTTCACACGCTGGGCACCGCTTTGTATTCTCGTTCATCTAGCACGTCCCCTTTCGGTTCACCAATTGGTTGTCTGGGCCCTCAGAGCCTTGATTTCCCCCCTCAGTAACGCGACCTCCTCTTCGCTCCTCCTCGTGTCCCGCTCGCCGTGCAGACGGTGCTTCCTGAAAGCCAACTCCGTCGCCAGTTGGTGGAGCCTCCTCACCCCACGCGCGTGCTGCACGCCGTGCCTGGACAAGGCCTTCCATTGCGTAGCGATACGGCGCCAATAGGAAGCAACGATTCCGTACTCGGCCTTGGTTATCGTGCCGGCGCGTATTTCGTCGTCCAATTCTCGCACTATCCACGACCTCTCCCTGTCCCAGGACAACAACACAATAACGAGGATGATGAGGACCCCGCCCCAATCATTCATGAGACTGATCAGCACTGGCCAACATAGGTCTGCAGCAAGGCTTGTGGAGGCGTTGTGCACAGCATGGACCACAATGGACCCCCCCAAAGCCACAGGAGGTGCTAGCCACCGCTGCCACGCGCTGGTAGCGATGCTTGCATACCCGAAGCCGATGCCGGTAATGGCGGTGAAGAGGCCATGATTCAGGCCAAAGATCACCGTGCGATAAGAAGACGACGAGCAGCCAGTCGGCAGCGCCTCCTTCCAGGAACCCGCCTACGAAGTAGAATGCATTCTCCGTCATGCCGAAGCCAAACCCCACCAGTGCACCGTAGACTATGCCGTCCAGAAGACCATCGAACTCACGCCTGAAGACAAGGAACACGACGAAAACGGCAAAGCCCTTGACTACCTCCTCGACCACAGGAGCTACCACACTTCCACCGATCACCTGCCCGGCCGCTTCGCCAAACACACAGGAAAAGGGAATCTCAAGGATGAACTCGCCCATGAGCGCGAAGCATACGGCCGGTATCGCTCCCCAGACAAAGGTCGCCCCGAGCAGGCCCCAGGGTTCCTTCTCGTATCTGTCGAGCCACCAGATGAGCAGGCTGTATAGAACCGCAGGCGCCACGGCCGCCAAGATGGTGAGGGCGACAAGAAGAAGAGGCAGTAGCAACTGCGTGGCCTATCCTCTGACCAGGCTCCGACGCATCCTGGCGTAGACACTGAAGAAGTGAACCCAGAACGGGCTCGAGTTGCCGACAGTCCGCCCGTGAACAAGCCCGTCCAAGAATTCTCCTCTGTCGTTGAACGTGGACATCTCTACATATGCCCGTCCCAACTCATAGCCGCTGTGGGCGTCGCTGCCGGCCGTACAGGGCAGCCCTCTGGACACGGCAAACTCCCGCGCCCGACGGTTATCTCCCGATAAGGTAACCCGGGAGTTGAAGCATTCTATGAAATCCAGCTCGGCTGCAATCTCCTTCAATAACCGCTCCCCCAAAGTCTCCCTGCGCAACCTGTCAAAGGGGTGAGGCACCCCAGCCAGGCCTCCCTGTCCCTTGATACAGGAAACAGCCTCGCTTGGCGACAGATCTCTGGGTACTTCCTCCTCAAGGAAGAGCCCCATCACCTCCCCGTGCGGAGTGGAAACCTCTTGACCAACGATGACAGGAAAAGGAGCCACATCTCGCACGGCCAAGGCCCCGGCAATTGTGTTGTGATCGGTGATAGCCAATGCCCCCAACCCCTTCTCCCGGCATCTCACTACAATCTCCTCAGGAGTCAGGAGGCCATCTTTCGAGTAGCAGCTGTGAATGTGCATGTCCATCTTGATCATCTGGATAACGCTATCTCCCGCCACGAATCAGGTTTCCTCACATCAAAGAAGTCAAAACAGTCGAAACGTCTGGCGCGCCGACGGACCTCGCAATGGGCGCAAACGGCCGTGCGTGGACAGGGCAGCAGCGGAAGCCAGGCCGGAATCGAGCGCGACCGTACGATGTTCGTGACGCAAGGCCTCGCCGCTCCCAGATTCCCTCTGCTTCGGGCTGGCACAGCAACTCCGTCAGGAAACCGCTTTCTCCAGCAAAAACGACCTGAACCCTGATCTCCTACAAATCGAATCAGCCCTAGATCCACAGTGACCACGACAGCGAACTCCAGATTGCGCTTTCGAGTTCCGCTGGAGTGAATGGCTCGTGTATGAAAGAAGCAACTGCGCCCGATCCCATCGGCGCAAGAGCCTGCGCCACGTACTACTGGCACCAAGAGTTTACAGCCCTGAGATTCTGCGCATTATCCCATAAACTGTCCAGCATGTCAACTTGCCAGGTTGTCTACCGGGCAATCATATGGTATAATCAGATTTGAGAATCCAGAATCAAGGAGGCCCGATGGTTCAGGGAACAAAGGCCGTCGATGTCCGCTTCAAGATGATCGGAGTCCTGCTCCGCGCCGCTCGGCTGAAGGCCCGAAAAAGCCTCAGAGAGTGCGCTGAGTGGCTGAGTTGCTCCCCACACATCATGTCACAATACGAGCACGGACGCCGTGGCATCTCCCTCCCTGAGCTGGAGCTACTGGCTAGTTTCTTCGATGTGCCGGTGAGTCACCTTTGGGACGAGGAACCGGCCGTCCTGGAGCAGGCTCCCCAGAGGCCTGCTGTTGAGAAACTGATACCGCTACGCCAGAAGGAGATTGGTGTTCTGTTGCGGCAGGCACGTGCGAAATCTGGCAAGACGCAGAAGCAGTGCGGAGATCTACTGGGCGTTTCGGCCGAGATAATATCCAAGTACGAGTACGGGACCAAACCCACACCCTTCCCACACTTGGAACTCCTGGCGTCGTACCTGGAGGCGTCACTGGCCGATTTCCTAGACCGAGAGTTGCTCACCAGCCGAATGTCAATCTCAAGAACCGGCACAGAGGTGCTACCTGCAAAGGATACCACGACCAAGCTACCTCGACAGATCGAGGAGTTTGTTCGCAATCCTGAAAGCCTTCCGTACTTGGAGATGGCGCTGAGGCTGTACGAGCTACCCAAGGACTCCTTGAGACACCTTGCTGAGGCGATGCTGTCAGCAGAAGGACAGCGCAAGAGAGAAATGTGATGAGTGCGCCCCCGACCGCCGATGCTGCTGACGCAATGCCCCCTCTTCTTGACACTCTGGCTAAGCTCACCAGCCAGCGTGACATCGGGCAGTTCCTCACCTCTGCCCTCCACGAGGCGATCCTAGCCACCAACTGTCACGCCGGCTCCTTACTGTTTGTCAGCGACCAACCACGAACGGTGAGGGAAGGTGACCTGTCCTCCGAGATCGAGAGACAGATCTCTATCTGGGAAGAAGGCCTAGAAGAGAGACTGCGCACGACCTCGTGGTTGATAGGAGAGGGAGAGACGCTACCAGTCTCCACGCACGCGGTGGAAGCAACAGCTGATCTGCTGGTCAACACTCCTCTTCTGCACGACGAGAAAGTCACCGGTTCCCTCACTCTGGTGTTCGAGGCTGGTCGCCCACTCTCTCTCACCCAGCGGCAGGCAGTGACCTCGTGCGCGAAGGCCATAGGAAATCTGGGCAAGATGGTCGAGCAGTTGACCATTGCCGAGGACAGTTTGAAGCAACTAAGCTTCCTCCACGAAACAAGCCAGGCCTTGACATCGACCCTCGACCTGAGAGAGGTCTTGGACAATACCATGGAGTTGGCGACGAAGATACTGAACGCCCAGGCTTCTACCTTGATGCTGATCGACGAGGATACTGGAGAACTGGTATTCGACATTCCCCACGGTGAGAAGAGAGAACTGTTGCGTAGCTATCGAATGGCGATGGACCAAGGGATTGCAGGGTGGGTTGCCACGCATGGCACACCAGCTATCGTCAATGATGTTGCGGGAGATAAACGCTTCCACACAGAAACCGATGCCCGCACCGGCTTCTTGACCCAGTCCGTAGTTTGCGTGCCACTGCAGATAAAGGAGCGGACCATCGGTGTGCTCGAGGCACTCAACAAGACATCCAACGAGGGCTTCAACGACGACGACCTACGTTTGTTGAGCACCCTGGCAGCACAGGCAGTCAGCGCTATCGAGAACGCTCGCCTGTATCGAAGTCTGCGCGAAGAAAGAGATAAGATCATCCGTATTCAGGAAGAGGCCCGTCGTGAATTGGCGCGCGACATGCACGACACCACGCTGCAAAGCCTTTCTTCCATCGCCATGAGGCTAGATTATGTCAAACGATTGCTGGAGCATCAACCTGAGGACGCTGTTGAGGAACTCGACCGTCTGCGAGAGATGGTCGTCGAGGCGTTACGGCAGGGCCGCATCCTTCTCTTCGAATTGCGTCCTATTGTCCTGGAAACCCAGGGACTAGTGGGCGCCCTCAACACCTACGTCGACCAGTTACAGAGAGACGGCCCTCCAGTCTTCCATTTGGATCACGGCGGCTTCAATGGCAGATTGAGCGACGAAACCGAGGCCACGGCTTTCATAATCCTTCAGGAGGCAATCAACAATTCTAGGAAGCATGCCGGTCCCCAGAACATATGGCTGAATCTCACCCAACACGAGGGGTATCTGCAGATTGCCGTGGAGGACGATGGATGCGGCTTTGACCTGGAGGCGACTCAGAAGACCGCCGATCAGGCCGGTCATCTGGGACTGGTCAGCATGCAGGAGAGAGCAGATCTGATAGAGGCGGATCTCAACATCAAGTCAGAGCTGGATCGGGGCACGACGATTGTGCTGAGAGTGCCTTTGACAGGCCCGACGGCCCAATCCTCACCGGCATAGCCTGATCAATCATCAGTCTATCCATCGGGCCGGCCCTTAGCTTCCCAGCCTCTCAATAGCTTGCGAACCGGACCAATACCTTCGAGGAGGAGATTCCATGGGAAATGATGAGGCAGCAGACGCCGACTCGGGAAAAGAACAGGGGATCAAGCTCTTCCGTTTTGGCGAATACGAAGAGGCCGCGCTCCGGTTTGGCGAGGCGTATGCTCTCTATGTGGACCTGAACGACGAGAAAGGGCAAGGGGAGACGCTCAACAACCTTGGAGTGGTCCACATTCAGGAGGGCCGCTGGGATCAGGCCGCCGAGGCCTTCGACAAAGCGAGAGAGATATTCGAAGCTCTGGGAGACAAGAACGGCGAGGCCCACACCCTGGGTCACCAGGGAACCTTGTATCGCCACCGAGGCGACAAGGAAAGAGCTGTGGAGCACCTAAAGGCCGCAGCTGATCTCTTCCGAGAGGTGGGGGGGCGAAAGAAGGAGGCCACTACCCTGCGCCTGATCAGCAGGATCCGGCTCGGGCAGGCAAGGTGGTTCGAAGCCCTCCACTTCTATGACCTGAGCCTGGCATGCGCTGAGCCACCCGGGGTAAAGGAACGGATACTACGTCGCCTCATGCAGGTCCCCCTGAACATGCTTGCCCGCCCGCAGTGAACAGGTTCTTCCTGTCCTGGGTAGGATTCCTCTCCACTGTTGCAGGGCACCGATGCCCGAGACCTACTCCTTCTCTTCCTCGACCTGGGCTCTGGCGATAATCTCGTCCGCTAGGAGTTTGGGGACTTCCTCGTAGTCCAAGAACTCCATGCTAAAGCCCCCGCGCCCCTGAGTAATGGAGCGCAAGTCAGTAGCATAACTCTGCATTTCTGCCAAGGGTGCCTGAGCCGTGATAATGGTCTTATCGCCCTTTTGTTCTGTGCCCACTACTCGAGCTCGCTTGGTGTTGAGGTCGCCTAGCACGTCGCCCATCTTCGCCTCGGGTATCGCGATAGTGAAGACCATTATCGGCTCCAAGAGCACCGGCGCTGCATCCCGCACCGCGTATTTGAAGGCCTCTCGTCCAGCTATCTGGAAAGCGATGTCCTTGGAATCGACGGGGTGCTCCTTCCCATCGTAGACCACGCCTTTCACGTCTACTACCGGATGACCTGCAATCACCCCCTGGTCCAATACCTGCTTGATGCCCTTCTGGATGGAGGGTATGAAGCTCTTTGAGATGTGACCTTCTCGCACCTCGCTGTCATACTCGAAGCCAGCCCCCCGTCCCAGGGGTTCAACCCTCAGCCACACCTCGGCAAACTGCCCAGCTCCACCTGTTTGCTTCTTGTGCCGATACTGTGATGTGGCGACTTTGGTCACCGTCTCCCTGTACGGTACCTTCGGCACTGATGTAACTATCTCTACCCCGAACTTGGAGTGTAGACGCCGGGCGGCGATGTCGATGTGAGACTCTCCCATCCCGGAGAGAACCGTCTCCCTCGTGCTGGACTCGCGGTCCACCCGCAAGGTAGGATCCTCTTCGGTGAGGCGACTCAGGGCACCACCAAGCTTGTCCAGGTCTGCCTTGGTCTTTGGTGCGATCGCCGCCGAGAAGATAGGATGAGGAAAGCCAATAGGCGGCAAGGTAACGGGGTGGTCCTTGTCACAAAGTGTATCTCCGGTGGTGGTCTCTTGCAGCTTGGCAACTGCACCAATGTCTCCCGGTGGAACTCTGTCCGTCGACTCTTGCTCCTTACCCCTCAGGAAGAACAGCTGGCCCACTCGTTCCTCTTCTCCCTTGTTGGAGTTGAATACACGGGAGTCAGACTCCATGGCACCGGAAAACACGCGGAAGTAGGTTAGCTTGCCCACGTAGGGATCGGCCAAAGTCTTGAACACCAGAGCCGCCAGGGGGTTTTGAGGCGCGGGCCCAAGGATCTCCTCTTCACCCGTAGCCACGTTGGTGACTTGCACATCGGCCGCATCAATAGGCGAAGGAAAATACTCGAGAACTGCGTCCAGCAGAGGCCGCACTCCGATGTTCTTGAGGGCCGAACCACAGAGAACCGGCACAATGGCCTTGTTTCTAAAACCAGTGGCCAAGCCCTGGCGTATCTCCTCATCGGTCAGCGTCTCCTCTTCAAAATACTTCTCAAGGAGCGCGTCGTCCGTTTCTGCCGCGGCCTCGACCAACTGCAAGTGATATGATTCCGCCTCCGCGCGCAAATCCTCAGGAATATCCCCCTCCTCGGCCTTCTCGCCCCGGTAGGCTCTCATCCTCACCACATCAACGACACCTTCGAAGGCCTCCTGGGCCCCGATTGGCAACTGGAAGGGGATGATGTTTCCCTGCAGGCTCTCTTTGGCCTGATTCAGGGCTTGGAGAAAATCCGCGTTCTCCCGGTCCATCTTATTGACGAACAACATGCGGGGCACGTCCACCTCCTCGGCATACTCCCACACCAGCTCTGTGCCCACCTCCACGCCGGCTACTGCACCAACGAGGACGATCGCTCCGTCGCCCGCTCTGAGGGCCCCTTTCACTTCCCCCACGAAGTCGGCGTACCCAGGCGTGTCAAGCACGTTGATCTTGTGCTCACGCCACTCGCAAGGGATGACTGAGGTGTTGACCGAGATCTTGCGTCGTATCTCCTCAGGATCATAGTCCGAAGCTGTAGTGCCGTCCTCAACCCTGCCCAGGCGGCTTACACCTCCGCTGTCGTAGAGCATGGCCTCGGTCAATGACGTCTTGCCCGCACCGCCGTGAGACAAGAGAACGAGGTTCCTCAGCTGCTCCACTCTGTAATCCTTCACTATCGCTATCCTCCACGTCAGTACAACGACACATTCAGAGTGATTCTAAAGTAGTTCGCCCTTGTTGTCAATCTCCTTTTATGCTATAATAGGACGCAGCCTACCAACGACCTGGTGCGCATTTCAAGTCAAGTATGGATACGACTCTACCTGGCACTTACGTGTTGGTCCTGCACATGCATCGAGAAGCTAGGATGAGCATTGGTCGCTTGGGCAGTTTCAGATTCCCTACCGGCTATTACCTCTATGTTGGGAGTGCCAGGGGGCCCGGAGGCCTCGAGGCGCGCGTGACACGGCACCTTCGGCGGAGGAAGCAGCCCCACTGGCATGCAGACTATCTCCTCCGGAAGGCAAGAGTCGTGGAAGTCTGGAAAGCCCCTTCGACGAGGAAGCTGGAGTGCCTGTGGGCTGATGCTATGCTGAGCATGCCAAACGCGAAGAAGCCTGTCCGCGGATTCGGCTCTTCCGACTGTGGCTGTCCAACGCACTTGATCCACTTCTCATCCTTGCCCTCTTTGGACGCGTTCGCTGGGCTACTCCGCGCCTTCGGCTCCGAGGT
>JAUWYD010000359.1 GCA_030616025.1 Chloroflexota bacterium | reverse complement strand
GGCCGTCGCGTGCGTCGTTCAAGCAATACACGCCAGGCATAGATGCCGACTGCTACGATGACTGCGCCGATGAGGAAAGGCAACCAGTAGGCAAACGATTCCGTCGGCCGGGGCCAGGTGAGATTGATCCCGCGAATGCTTATGAAAATCGGACCGGGCAGCACAATACGGTCCTTGAGGGACGGGAGTTTTAGTATGACAGCGAAATAGAGGAAGAAGAGCTGTACCAACACAGGCGTATTGCGGATGATCTCGATATACACGCCGGCGATGTTGCTGATAAGCCAGTTCCTGGACAATCGAGCGACACCGGTCACTGTGCCCAGGATTGTGGCCAGAATGATTCCCACGACCGCGACCTTGAGGGTGTTCAAGAGCCCGACTAGGAAAGCCTTCCAATAGGGATCAACGGGGCTGAAGGCCATCCCCTCAGCCAGGTCGAAACTGGCTTCCTCGCGCAGGAACCCAAAGGAGAAAGTCGATCCCCGGTCCCGATAGTTGCTGAGGCACCATGCCACGAAAAGCACCACTGCAATGGCGAATACCGCCTGGCCCAACGCCTTGAGGAACCGTTCATCGCGCAAGATGCTCATCGCCCGCTGGCGAGCGACTGCTATCGTTGACATACAGTTTCACCTTGCAGGAAAGTGCAGCCCGACATGACGTCGGGCTGCACTTTGTGAGCTAGGAACAAGCTCCTATCGGAAGGCCATCGCGTACAGGAGCCCACCATTGGTCCAGAGCTCATTCGGGCCGCGCGGGATGTTGAGGCCAGCAGGGCCTAGCCAGCGCTCGTAGACCTCACCGTAGTTGCCAACCTGCTCGAGCACGTCGACCATGAAGTCGTTCGGGATACCAAGAGAGGCGCCCATCTCGCCCTCGACGCCCAACAGCCGCTTGATGGTCGGATCGTCGCTCCCCAGCGCCTGGTCGACGTTAGTGGAGCTAACTCCGGACTCCTCAGCCTGGATTATGCCCCAAGTGACCCACCTGACGGCATCGTTCCACTTATTGTCGCCATGGGCGGTCACCGGTCCCAGAGGCTCCTTCGACATCGTCACGTCGAGGATGACGTGATCCCCGGGATGCTCCATCGCCGAACGGAGAGCCGCCAACTGTGACTTGTCGGAGGTATGGCCGTCACAACGCCCCTCCTCGTAAGCTGTCGCCGTATCCTGCGTCTTCTCGAAGAGAAGCGGGGTGTAGTCGAGGTTACGGGAGCGGAAGGCGTCGGCCAGGTTCATCTCCGTGGTCGTGCCAGTCGTGCAGCAAACGGTAGCCCCGCCCATCTCTTCTATCGTGGCCCATCCGGTGTCCACCGGGACCATCATGCCCTGGCCATCGTAGAAGTTGATCGCCGCCCAGTCCACCTCGTTCACGGAATCGCGGGTGAGGGTCCATGTGGTGTTGCGGAGCAGCACGTCAATCTCGCCGGTCTGAAGTGCAGGCAGACGCGTCTCGCCGGTCAACGGTACATACTCGACGGCATTCGCGTCGCCGAAGACCGCAGCGGCAATGGCCTTGCAGAAATCAACGTCGAACCCCTCGAACTCACCCGCTGGGTTGAGGTAGCCGAAGTAGGGGAGTTCCTGGTTGATACCGCAGATGATCTTTCCGCGGTCCAGGATGGTCTGGAACCGCGCTGCCGCTACTGGGGGTGGAGGAGCTTCCTCTGCCGGGGGCGCCGGTGCGGCGCAGGCAGCAAGCAGGGCTCCTAGGACTAGAAGGCTAACGATTGTCCAACTTCTCGTTTTCACCGTTTTTCTCCTTCCTCACTTTCTGTTCGAACTCCACTCCTAGATGATAGATAGATGCTTCCCTGTCTTGGCCCTCACCTCCTTTCCAGCTGCCCCGATAGCGGTTCGTTCCGCTAAAGCAGTCCGTGATCGGCGTTGATGTGAATTGTCGCTGGTCTCAATTATAGCATCAATCCCTGGGCCTGTCAACCTCGTGGCGATTCGGCTCGTTTGGCTTCGCGCACTACTATCGGAACGAAGCTCACGTTGTCACAC
>JAUWYD010000327.1 GCA_030616025.1 Chloroflexota bacterium | reverse complement strand
TATTGCTGCTGCGCCCCTGTAGGACGTATCAAACGCACCGCCACGATCACGAAACCCACAAAGAGTATTAGTGCACCTGCGCCAACACTCACGTCTGGAACGCTGATCGATCCGGGAAAGCCTGGAGCAATTCCGGAAAGGTTTTCCTCTGCGGTTGCTGCCCCCAAGTCAAGAGGGATCTGTTGCCGGTAGGGCAGCAGCGGCAGTAGTAGGTAGCTCAGGGTGAAGCCATTGGCTACGCCCAAGATTGCTCCCATCAGCTTCTGAAGCACCGAACCAGGTTCCCGGCCAAAGCGAATGACGAACAGGAAGGTGAGTAACACTGTCATCACGAAGACGACGAGGAAAAGCAGGCGCGTCTGATCGGGGCTGCTCGGATCCACAAGCGCCGCCGTTGTGACGCCCGACGATTCCGCACAGACGACCGCATCGGCGTCCCCAGAGCATGAAGTGAAGAAGAGGACACCTTTGTACGTTGTGTTGGCCAGGTTGACTAGCGCCTCTCCTTGTGCGCCCAACACGGCCCAAGTGACCACAATCGGGACAAACGCGACGAGTTGACCTCTCCATCCACGTTTGAAGCCAACGACGGTGGATGCTGCCACTGCCGCGACAAGCACAATCAGGAACTGGAGGAGGGCGGGTTCCAGGTGTATTTCCATAGTGGTTCTCAGTGACTCAATCAGTTCGGACGCGCAATGTCCGTCAACAACTGCGCGACACGTCGTGCAGCGCCGGGCTGTGCTAGGCGACGGGCACCGTCACCAAGCCTAGCCAGCTCTTGCTGATCCGCGAACAAGTCAGCTACGGTTCTTGACAGCACCCCCTTTTCCAGATCAGCGTCTGCTATCTTGACAGCGGCTCCGTGCTCCACCATGTAGTTGGCGTTCAACTCCTGATGCCTTCCAGCGTAGGGATACGGAATCAAGATGCTGGGGAGGCCGAGAGCAGGGAACTCTGAAGTGGTGGCCGCACCGGCGCGCGCTACCACCAGGTCGGCCGCTGCCAGGGCGTCAATCATCTTCTCATGAAGATACGCGTACACACTGTAGCTCTTGGCCACACCTCGAGGTAGAGCATCCCGGCGGGCGCAGAGCCAGTTCGCGTCCGCGTCTCCGCTGACATGCACCACCTGACAGGATTCCAATAGTTCCTCCAGGGCCTCGCTCACGGCCACGTTAATACTGTGAGCGCCCTGGCTACCTCCAAAGACCAGCAATGTTCTCGCCGCCTCGTCCAAGCCCAATCTGTGCCGAGAAGACAACTTGTCAGCCTCGAACAGTTCTGCTCTGACGGGATAACCGGTTCCGACCGCTTTGCCGGGCCCAAAGAAGCGCTTTGATGGCGGAAAGGAGACCGCTACGCTGGTTGCGAATCGGGCCAGAAAACGTATCGCTAGTCCCGGTGCCAAATCTGGCAGGTAGACCAGGCTCGGTACACGCCTCATCCAGGCAGCCACAATCGGGGGAGCGCACACGTAACCTCCAGTAGCCAGCACTGCCTGCGGTGAGAATCTGTCTACCACTCTCACGGATTGGGCTGTGCCCCGGGCCAGTCGCGCGAGGCGAGATGGCAACGTCCAGGGAGCAGAGCCCTGCAAGCTGGCCGTGCTTATGCCTTGAAAGGGCAGGCCTGCTCGACTGGCTAGGTCCGCCTCGATCCCTGAAGCGTTCCCCACGTACCAAACCTCCGACGGTGATGTGTCTTCACTTCTCAGCTGTTGCAGGACGGCCAGGATGGGGTATACGTGCCCGCCCGTTCCGCCCCCGGAAACCAATAGGCGCATCGTGCTCCTGTATGTTCTCTCCAGCACCCCGAGAGATGCTCAATAGCATGCCCACGCCCATCATCGAGATCACCAATGATGAGCCACCCAGACTGATGAAAGGCAGGGGAAGACCAGTGAAGGGAAGACTGTCGGTCACTACAGCAATATTGATCAGTGCCTGGAAAGTCAGCCAGATCGTTATGCCTGACGCCAAGATGAAACCGAAGGCATCCTCCGCTCGCTGTGCGATCTTGAACCCTCGATAGGCCAAAGCTGCGAAGAGACCGAGGACGATCAGGCATCCTATCAACCCTAGCTCCTCGCCCAAGACAGCGAATATAGCGTCGCTTTCGGCGGCGGGGAGTAGGCCTTTTTGATGCCCTGAGCCTAGTCCCACGCCCACGATCCCACCTGACCCCAAGGTCACCAGGGTATGCATGACTTGGTAGGTGTCCTGCGCGAGGCCGGTACTGAAAGGGCTTTGCAGTGCGTTGAAGGGGTCTTGCGAAAACGCGACCAGCCTGTTCCACGCATACTCGTAGTTGGCGATGATCAATAGCAGGGTGCTACTGCCTACCATTGCACTGATTACCACCTGGATCAGGTCGGCC
>JAUWYD010000395.1 GCA_030616025.1 Chloroflexota bacterium | reverse complement strand
GGGAATCCACTTTCTTCTTACCTATGCCTGCAATTCCGAGTGTGACCATTGTTTCTTGTATTGTGGCCCGAACTCCGAGGGAACTTTCACCTCAAATCAGTTGAGGGGCGTTCTCGCCGAGGCGGCCAAGATTGGAACCGTAGATTTTGCATACTTCGAAGGGGGAGAACCCTTCCTATTCTATCCTCTGATGGTCGAAGGCATCAGAATTGCCCGCGAGATGGGTTTCGCAGCGGGGGTAGTAACCAACTCCTACTGGGCGACAACGGAAGAAGACGCTGAGTTGTGGCTCAGGCCCCTGGTCCAACTGGGCCTTGCGGACCTCAGTGTGAGTGACGATGCCTTTCACCATGGAGACGTGGAAGACACTCCCGCAAAGCGAGCCCTGGCGGCGGCGATCCGGCTCGGCATGCCTTCGGACTCTATATGCATCGATGAGCCTGCGGTGGAGACTGGCGCAGAAAAGGACCAGGACAAGGGTGCACGGGTGATCGGCGGAGGCGCCATGTTCAGAGGAAGGGCCGTTGACAAGCTGGTCGAAGGGCTGCCCACGAGGCCGTGGGATGATCTGACTCAATGTCCTTATGAGGACCTGAGAGACCCAGGGAGAGTTCACCTGGACCCGTACGGCCACGTCCACCTCTGTCAGGGGCTGAGCATGGGCAACATGTGGGAGACTCCCCTATCGACGCTGATCCAGAGCTACGATCCTGATTCGCACGCCATCTGTGGACCTTTGCTCGAGGGTGGACCCGCCCTACTCGCCAGGCAATACGATGTCAAGCACCAGGATCAGTTCGTCGATGAGTGTCACTTCTGTTACCTCGTCCGACTGGCGCTGATAGACAGGTTTCCCCGGCACCTTGCACCTCGACAGGTTTATGGACTATGATCAGACCGCAAACGTACCTTGGGAGTACATCTCTGGCTTCGGCAAGGAACATGATGATGCCGAAGCCTTTGTTCTGGAGGACGAAAAGACGTGACGGCTTGCTCCAGGCAAGCCGGGAGCACTGAATGGCGCGCGAGATAGCCACCAAAAGGAGGTGATTGCGATGGTCAGAAGCCAAAGAACGTCCTTCTTCATAGACCCCATCCAGGCGCCCAAGATCGTACAGATGCCGGGCCTGGAGACGACGATTCTTACCGGCCTGCGTGGTGAGCAGATGATGATGGCCCTCAACGCCACGCTGCCTGGTCACACGGTACCGAGCCATTCCCACCCCCACGAGCAGATCGGCATGGTCTACCGCGGGAAGGCAAGGCTGAGGATTGGCGATGAGGAACGCATTGCGCAAGAGGGGGACTTCTACTGCATCCCTGCGGGGGTGCCACATAGCGATATCTGCATCG
>JAUWYD010000209.1 GCA_030616025.1 Chloroflexota bacterium | reverse complement strand
CGAAATGCCCCGAGGCGAGGATCAGGCCCTGGCCCTCTCTCAGGGCTTCCTTCACGTGGTGCAGTCCTCGAATGGTGATCGATGCGCTTGCCTCTTCATCGCTGAGCGCGTGCCTGTGGAAAAGGTCGTAGTAGTTCTTGGATAGGTTGCGGAACACTTCTCGCGCGGTGGCCTTGATAGTGATCTCGTCCGCCTTCTCTCCTAGCACATGGGAGAGGTTCTCCTCGAGCACTGCCGCTCCTCTAGGGCTGAGATGGAATGCCACGAGGCCCAGCTGGCTAGCCAGCCAGTAGCCTAAACGGCGAGGAACTAGGGGGGCCAGAGAGCCCAGCACTCGATACAGATAGTAGGTGAGGAGAGATTGACTCATGATTCTTCGGGCTCTCGGGGCCACATGCGGCGGAACATGTACCATTGGTCCGGGAAGCGCCGGATGAGATCCTCCTGGATGCTCACTATTCGCTGGGTGATGAGCTGGACGTCTACGTCGCGGTCGCCGGTGGCCTCGAACTCCAGGGGCGGGTATATCTCGCCTACATAGTCGTCATCAGCGTTGCGAACGAGGTAGCCGGTGACCATTTTGGCGCCTGTTCTGAGAGCTAGAGTCGCCGGGCCACTAGGCCAGGCAATGCGCTGGCCGAAGAACTCCACTGATACGCCTTCATCTGGGGGCAAGGGTCGGTCGGTGACCAGTCCTACGGCCTCATTACGCTTCAGTGCCTGGTAGACCCGTTTCAGTGCGTACTCCATAGGAATCAGTTTTATCCCCCACTTTGCCCGAAACTGAATGGCTAGGCGGTTGATCCTCTCATTCCCCACGGTTTCGGATACCGCGTTGATGGGATAACCGTGACTGGCCAAGGCCATACCTGCCACCTCCCAACTTCCTAGGTGGCTGCCTACGAGGATGACACCTTTCCCGTGTCGAAGAGCTTTGTCCAGGTTCTCCCAACCCCCACCCTTGATCCGGCCATCTATTGTTGCGGCGTCCGTGGTCGTGATGCGGGCAAAATCCACCAGCAGCTTCATGTAGTTGCGAAGCGAGTTCCTTGCCGTGTGCTTGATCTGCTTCTCCTCGGCCTGGGGACCAAGAACATGACGCATGTTGTGACAAACGTTCCTCCTCCCCCCGGGCCAGACGATGTATGCCAAGTCACCCAGGATGGTGGCTATGGAGTAGCAAAGCCTCAATGGCAGGCGCTGCGTAAGGGGGAGCAAGCAGATCACCAGCCAGTAAACGATCATGGGTTTGCCTCTGTAAGCTATCCCTCATCAGCCTTGGCTCAGTACAGGAGCTACTTGCCCTGAATGAACTCCTCGACCATCCTGCGGGCCTCGTCATCAGTGTACTGCACGGGCGGCGTCTTCATAAAATAGGCCGAGGGACCCTTCAGAGTGCCACCCAGGCCTCGATCCAGGCCCAACTTGCAGCATCGCACCGCGTCAATCACGACACCGGCCGAATTGGGTGAGTCCCAGACCTCCAGTTTCAGCTCGATGTTCAAAGGGACATCCCCGAAGCTTTGCCCCTCCAGGCGTATGTAGGCCCATTTCCTGTCGGTCAGCCAGGAGACGTAGTCGCTGGGGCCGATGTGGATGTTGTCTTCACCTATGTCGTAGTCCAGTTGTGAGGTCACTGCCCCGGTCTTGGAGATCTTCTTCGACTGGAGGCGAGCGCGCTCCAGCATGTTCCAGAAGTCCATGTTGCCACCCACGTTCAGCTGGCTCGTGCGCTCCAGCCTGACGCCCCGATCCCGGAAGAGCCTGGTCAGGACACGGTGTACGATGGTAGCCCCCACCTGCGACTTGATGTCGTCACCGATCATAGGTAGGTTTAGTTCTTTGAACCGGCTCTGCCAGTAGTCCTCGCGGCCGATGAATACAGGAATGCAGTTGACGAAACCGCAGCCAGCGGTCAGCACTTGTTCCACATACCATTTGGTAGCCATCTCGCTCCCGACCGGCAGGTAACTGACCACCACGTCGGTCTTCGTCTCCTGCAGAATCCCCACGATGTCTGAGGTCTTGCCTGGAGCTTTCTTGATGATCTGCTTGAGATACTTGCCGAGCCCATCGTGGGTCATTCCTCTGCGGACCGGGACTCCGAGGTTGGGGACCTCACAGAAACGGTAAGTATTGTTAGGATGGGTGAAGATCGCCTCCGAGAGGTCCTTGCCAACCTTGTTGGCGTCGATGTCGAAAGCAGCAGTAAACTCGATATCCCGAATGTGGTAGCCTCCCAGGTTCACATGCATGAGCCCTGGCACCACGTCTTTCTCTTTGGCGCCTTTGTAGTAGAAGACACCCTGCACAAAAGACGAGGCGCAGTTTCCCACTCCGATGATAGCCACCCTGACCTTCTTGTCATCCTTCGTCGTCTTCTTGGCTTTTCCCTTCTGTTCTTTTTCTTCTTCCAATTTACCTTGTACCCCCTGCATAGTGTAGAGTCACCTTCCAGAGCGAACTGTGTCCCGCCTCGAGTACAGCCCTCCTTGCTTGACACCCTGCAATCGTACCCCATACTGGGCCTAGGTGTCAAGGATACAACGAACGTGCTAGTCCTGAGGAGGAACGCTTCTTGACGGCCGATGAGCAGTCCGCCCGCCACAACCGGGCGTTGCTGCGTTGGCGGCGCGTGTCCCGTGTGTTATAATTCCATCCAATGGGGCGCGGAACTCATCGCATAAGGCTTCTGGCGGTTCTGTTTGGGGCGGCGCTTACTCTACGTCTTGTTCCCGTCTTGCTCACTCGGGACCTGGGGATCGCCCTGGATGACATGTTCCAGTATGACGCACTGGCGGAAAGCATGAGGCTGGGACAGGGCTATACCTGGTACGGAGGTATACCCACCGCTGCGCGAGCTCCCCTTTACCCCCTCTTCTTAGCCATCATCTATTCTCTCTTCGGCCATCAGTTCTTGACCGCGAGGATTGTCCAGGCCATCGTGGGGTCCTTCCTCCCGGTGGTGGTCTATGTTCTGGGCCGAGGAATGTTCGAGGAGAGGGTAGCCAGAATAGCAGCCTGGGTGGTAGTGGTCTACCCCCTGTTCCTCGTCTATCCCTTGGCGCTGGCGACGGAGAACCTCTTCTTCTTGCTGGTGCCGTTGATGATCCTTTGTTTGCTGAGGGCCATGGATACCTCTCGCCGCGCATACTACCTGCTGGCGGGGCTACTACTGGGCATGTCAATTCTTACTCGTTCGGTCATAGCTGGGTTCGTAGCGCTGATCCTGCCTTGGCTCTGGTACTATGGCTCCAGCAGGGCAGAAGCGCTCAAGAACTGGATTGTGATTGTGTTGTGTGTGGCCGCGCTCACGGTGCCCTGGAGCATCAGGAACTCCTTGCTTCATGGCCAGTTCGGGGTTGTGGAATCCAATCTGGGCTTCAACTTGTATTTGGGGTATCACCCCGAGGGCACAGGCACCTTCGATTCGGGAATAGCGGTAGACTTTCTTGAAGAGATTGGTGCTTTCGATGAGCCGAACCTGGAGACTGAGATAGTGGCGCACAACCTGGGCATGGAGAGGGGGCTGGGGTTCATACTGGAGGACCCCGGTGGTGCGGCATGGCTCCTCGTAAGCAAGCTTTCCCATTTCTTGCGCTTGGACAAGAGGGCGGCC